>JAMOTW010000228.1 GCA_027062125.1 Thermococcus sp. | reverse complement strand
TCCCGGCCTACAACATCCTGCTGATACTCTTCATAATCATGAACCTGGCCATACTGAGGTACTTCCTCATCATGGGGCAGGCGGAGGATAGGAGCAAACTCTGGTACTACTGGTTCAAGAGGAGGGATGGAATGTGAGCAAGCTTGATGATGCGCTCTTCGAGGCGCGGCCCTACGTGGAGTATTACGACAGGCTGGAAAACCTCGTAAAGCGCCTCTGGGAGGAATCGACGGACGAGGAGAACTTCCTCCAGCTCCTGAACGAGGAACTCGAGAGGGTTGAGGAGCCCTTCAAGACCGACCTCAGGATATTCATCCAGAAGTTCGAGGCCCTCTGATTTTTTCCTTGTTGGGGGTAAATTTTATAACTTCGAACTTTCAAATTGTTATGGGTGGTTCCGACGGGAAAACTTCTTGTTGCGGTGACCCTGATAATCCTGACCGCTGGGACGGTCTACTACCTCATCTCGGACCATTCCAAGGATAATACCAGTCCCCCATCGACGGGTGACGTTCTCAATGCCATTAATGGCCAGAACTCCTTCTGCTGGAGGGCGGAGCTTGCCGACAATCTCACCGAGAAGGAAATCTTTGCCTGCGTGAACTATAACAACGGGAGCGCCTTCTGGAAGGTGACTTCGAGTAACGGAACCTCACTTATCAGGGCGTTTCCCGGCGAGGAGTTCTACGACCTCACCTGGGACGTCGCACTCAACGGCAAGGGTGTGGAGTGGAACGCGCTCAACTTCGCGAGCTGGGTTTTAAAGGAGGGCACGGTTGAGGGAATCGAGAAGGTCGGGCGGGATGAATACGAAATCCGCGTCGTTCTCAGGGGGACCGAGGGCTACGCCGTTGGGACCATCGAGAACGGGAGCAGGGTCGAGGAGAGGTACGAGCTAATCGCCTTTCTCCGGGTGAACGGGGAGGGCGAGCTTAAGGGCGGACGCTTCACATGGAGAAGCGAGAGGAACTACATTGACTGGAACCGGAGAGAGGTTGCAGAAATCCGGGGGAGCTTCGAGATGCTCGGCCCGTGGAATAACTGACCCGGGTGGTCTGCATGTCAAGGCGGAGGAAGGCGCTTGGTGTTGTCCTTCTCCTGCTCTCAGTTCTGCTCCTCGTCCCGATGTCCCTAGAGGGCTACACCTACCGCTACGAGCTTGAAAGCCGGGGTTTCATGTCCTTCTCGAAGATGGGCTACGGGGTGGCGTGTCCGGGCGTCTTCAGGGCCTACTACCAGGTGGACGACGAATGGAGGGTTAGGTTCGTTAGCTCCTACTTCCCGGAGGAGAACGATTCCAAGAGGTTCAACGACCCCCACGCAATAATAGCCGAGTTCGAGAAAAAGGTCCAGTCGAGGCGGCTCGTCAGTAAAGACGAGTACTCAATCCTGGTGCTCTCCAGGGATGCGAAAGGGTGGCCGTTGAATACCCACCTCCGGCTTAAGGCGGTTTATGGGGGGAACACTCTGAGGTGGGTCTCCTTCAACACCACCCACTCCCTCAACTACGACCCGAGGAACAGCAGCGTTCTGGTGGATTACGTGGATACCTACGAGACCTACGAGATTGAGGAGACTAGTTGCTGGCAGGTTCTCATAGGCTGGTTGAAGCCCCTCCTCAAGAGGTACCTACGCGACCAGCTCGGGGAGATACCCTACCCAAAGCCCTGGGAGCGGGAGCCCTGGTGATTGTTTCCACTTTTTGCAAACTTTTATCGATGGTGTGCAAAATCTGAATAGAAAAAGTATTTAAAGCAACTTTCCCACATTCTCCTGAGCACAACTGGGGGTAGTACGATGAAGCGGCTGATGGCGCTTTTCCTGATAGGCTTCGTGGTGCTGGCGAGCGGCTGTATAGGGCAGAGCGTTGGCCTCACCGAGGAGAAGGTCCTCGAGGCCCTCCAGAGCATAGAAACCGCCAGCTACGACCAGAACTTTTCGATGAGCATGCACTTCACCGATCCGGACACCAATAAGACGATAAACTTCACGATGTCGGGCCGCGTCTTGGGAGTCTTCAACAAAACCGCCGGGCTGGAGAAAGGAAACATGAGCATGACCGTGCACATGATGGGGATGGACGTTAACATGGACTGGCCCTACTTCGTCAACAACTCCAGCGTCTACTTCATGGTCGACGGGAAGTGGTACAACGTCTCCCCCGACGATGACCTCTACTCCCAGGCCAGGGGCTCCCTCAACGTGGACTACATCAGGAACCTCCTCGAGGAGAAGAACATCACCATAGAGAAGCTCGCCGACGGCTACGCCTTCAGGGTGAACGTTACCTTCTGGGAGTTCGTGAACGCCACCAACCAGACCGGTTACCTCAACGATCTCTGGAGCGTCGATGGCGAGAGGTGGGTGAACGTCACCACGAACTCCGGCTGGGTGGAGGTTCACCTCAGGGACGATGGCATGCCGACCTTCATCGAGACTTACATGGACCTCGTCGTGACGATAAAGGGCTTCGACGACAGGACGGAGAAGCTCTACATGACCATCCACGATACCGTTGCCCTCTCAAACATCAACGAGCACGTTAGAATCAAGGCGCCCGAGGGCATAGAGGGCGCCGAGGACTTTGAAGAAATGTTCTGGTGAGGGGGGCTGTTTCGTGGATTTTTGTTGGTACTGCGGTCTCCGGTATGTGGGGTCGTTAAGCCCGAATGGGGGACTGCGTAACCTGAAGATGTGGGGAATCCCCGTTCCCCCCGAAAGCCCCACGATGAAGATGGGAGTGGGGAAGGTCGCCCGGTACAAACGTAACTTTTGTGCCGTTTGTACCAGGTGACCAGAACGGCTAAGCCCCCCTCGTGGCCACTATTTTTATCCCTTCCCATTCCGCAACCGTTTCCCCGACCTTCACCGGCGCTTTGAGCCTGAGCTTCGCCAGGAACTTCATGAGCTCGGGTATCTTTTCCTTTGGGACGGGCTCGGCCGTCTTGACGCTCACGGTAGGCAAAGCCCCTCC
>JAMOTW010000227.1 GCA_027062125.1 Thermococcus sp. | reverse complement strand
AGGGCATATCCGCCGCTGCCGCATAGCTTCCAAAGATGCCGGCGAGTACAGTTATCAAAACAAAAACTGCCAGTAGTTTTCCAAATTTCATGCGTCCTTCACCTCCAAACTAAAACTGTACGTTTTGCCCTCAAAAACACCTGTAAAGTTCGCGGAGACTATGACTGAATCATCTACCACGATAACACCCTCCATCGGGATGTTGGGAGCGTTGTTGGCTCCTACAAACTGTGCGAGCAAGAGGGCAGAGACTTCAGGCGAAAGGGTGACGTTGAGGGAGCATTCTGAGCAGGTTACGTTTTTGGAGGTGGAATTGAAGATGATCACGTATGGGTTGGAGTGGAACACAGAATCTATGATTTCCTTCGTCTGGTTCTCAGGAACGGGCATCCACGCGGCGGGTGGGGCAACGAACATCCTCACCGATGACCCGTTCTCGATGATGATTCTTTTGTGATGCCAGTTTCCTGTTAATCCTTCCATTCCCGGACGGTAGATTGAAGTGAAGTTGACCTGGGCGTCCATTTGGGGGTAGTCGATGATGGCGCTGTACGAGTATTTCATGAGGGTGACATTGCCCCTGGTTATTGTAAGGAGTGCGTTAAAAGAGATGGTTCTTGGAAAAACTATTTCCTCCATTCCGGGGGTTTCAGATTCAGAACATGTACTTGAAGTAATACTGGAGGGAGAAGGACTGGAGCTGGAAGAGGTATCGGGTGTTCCCAAGCACCCGCTGGAAACCACTATTCCAATGATAAATGTCACAATAACCATAGCCCAACGAACCGTTTTGCTCACCCCCGGGTTTCCAAAAGTATCCAAAACTATCTAAGGTAATTTGATCATTATAAATGTTTCGTAAGGAGCCCGACCTGACAAACCTTTTAATCCCCTCGCCATATTTTTCTTGGAGGGAAAAAGATGAGCTGGAAGAGGGGAGCCTATCCTGAGTTCACGCTCGAGGATGCCGTTGCGGTTCTTTTCATGCTCCGGAACCCGACAGGGAGGAAGGCCATATCCGAAGTCCTCGAGCTGGGTGAGGGCAGCGTCAGGACGCTTCTGAAGAAGCTCGGAAGCCTCGAAGTCATAGAATCAACCCAGCGCGGCCACTCGCTCAACGAGAAAGGGAGGAAACTTGTGGAGAGAATGGAATCCTGCTTCTCGGGGGCAAAGCCGACCGGCAAAATCGACGGCTATCCAGCGTACGCCCTCGTTCTCAGGAACCCGCCGGAGTTCAAGAGCATAGAGCTCAGGGACGAGGCGATAAGGTTCCACGCCAGGGGCGCGATGATACTCATCGTGAGGGATGGAAAGCCCGTCTTCCCGGAGGACGAAAGGCCGCTGGACGAGACGATGCCCGAACTCGCGGAGAGGCTCGGTGTCCTGAATCCCGGAGAGGGCGACATGGTGATAGTCACATGGGCGGAGAGCGAGGCGGACGCGATGAAGAGCGCCTACCATGTGGCGCTGACCCTGAAAGGGGAATGCATCCCGGAGGAGATAAGCTCCCTGGTGAGGTGACGAAATGAGCGGGAGTGGAGACCGCAGACTGATCCTCGCCCTTGACGTGTACGAACGCGAGAGGGCCCTTGAGATAGCCGAGTGCACCGCCGACTACCTCTGGGCGGTGAAGGTCAACTGGCCGCTGATAATCGGCTCGGGGCTTGGAATCCTCACCGAGCTGAAGCAGGTTACGGGACTGCCGATCATAGCCGACCTCAAGCTCGCCGACATTCCCAACACGAACCGGCTGATAGCGAAGAGGGTTTTTGAAGCCGGGGCAGACTACGTGATAGCCCACGGCTTCGTCGGGAGGGACAGCGTTAAAGCCGTTATGGAGCTCGGGGAGACGATACTCGTCGTTGAGATGAGCCACCCGGGCGCGAAGGAGTTCATCCAGCCGGTCACGGACAAACTCATCGAGCTGGCCAACGAACTTGAGCCCTTCGGCGTCATAGCTCCCGCAACGAGGCCGGAGCGCGTTGGCTACATCCGCTCGAAGCTGAAGCCTGAAATCAGGGTAATAACCCCCGGCGTTGGTGCCCAGGGTGGAAAGGCGGGTGAGGTTTTAAAGGCCGGGGCGGACTACATCATCGTCGGGCGCTCGATCTACCAAAGCGAGAACCCGAGGGAGAGCGCGAGGAGGATTTTTGAGGAGCTGGAGGTGGTATGATGGAGCTGAAGGTCAAGCACCCCCTCAGCAAGAAGGAGGTAAAGGCCATAATCCGCGAGATGGGCGAGATTTTCGGCGAGGAGATCGCGGAGAAGATGCTGAACAAGAAGGACCGCGTTGAGGTCGCGGAGTTCGACAAGATGACGGAGATAATCCTGGTCAACGGGAAGCCCTTCTTCATCAGGCGGAAGGAACTGGTCTTTCCGCTGGTCATAGCGCTTTACGAGCTGTCCAACGAGGAAGACCTGAGGAAGTGGCCCAGAAGGGTCGTGGTCGATGCCGGCGCAGTGCCGTTCATAATAAAGGGTGCCGACGTCATGGCGGCTGGAATAACCGACGCCGATGAGAACATCAGGGAGGGCGACTTCGTCTTCGTGGTCGAGGAGGACTACGGGAGGCCGCTCGCGATAGGAATAGCCCTGATGGATGGCAAGACCATGAAGGAGAAGCCCAAGGGAAAGGCGGTGAAGAACATCCACCACGCCAAGGACAGGATATGGGAGCTCACGGTGGGCTGAGATGGCAGAGGGGAAGAAGGGGGGAAGAAAGAAGGTCCGCGTCCTCACGGGCGGCGTTTTTGACCTCCTCCATGTCGGCCACATCCATTTTTTGAGCCAGGCGAAGGAGCTGGGAGACGAGCTGATAGTGATAGTCGCCCACGACGACACGGTAAGGAAGCAGAAGCGCAGGGAGCCAGTGAACAACGCCGAGGACAGGGCGGAGCTTCTGAGGGCCCTCAAGATGGTGGACGAGGTCTACATCGGCAGCCCCGGGGCGATAGACTACGAGCTGGTTAAAAAGATTGA
>JAMOTW010000226.1 GCA_027062125.1 Thermococcus sp. | reverse complement strand
TTCCAGTCCTCAATTCCGAACTCCTCCTTCGCCTTATCCTCCGCGAAGCCGTCCACCACCTGGGGCATGACGAGGCCTGTAACGAAGAACATAACGAGAGCCAGCCCCAGAGCAGTGTTGGAGGAGCGGATAAGGGTAGAAATCAGCAGGCCGAGAGCCAACAGCTGGAGCATGGCGAGGAGGACTAGCAGGTTCGAGAGGATTAAATCCCCCACGAGGGAAGCCGTGAGGGAGAGGCCATAGTACTTCGTTATCGCGAAGGAGAGCAGAGTGGCAAAGACCATCGCCACGACTATGCTGAGCGTCTGGCCGAGGAACTTGCCGAGCAGATATGAAACCCTTCCCAACGGCTTGCTTAGAGCTATTCTGACCGTTCCGTCCTCAAGGTCCGAGTTCACGGCAGTTGCCCCCGCCATGAGGGCGTAGACACCGATGAAGAGGAACGCGCTGACTGCTATATAACCTATAACGCTCGTGACTAGGAGTTCCTGAGGATTTGTAGCACCTTCAAGGTTATCCTTAACTTCCCTGAAGGCCATTGCATATATCAGAAGAACCAAAACCAGCGTCAGCCAGAACTTCTTCGTTCTTAGACTCTTCTCCAGTTCGAGTTTAAACCCCCACATTCTTATCACCTCAGGTCGGCTTTTCTGAATTTGAGCCAGGCGATTGTGAGGTAAACCACCGTAGGTATGACCAGCATAGCCAGATTGCCGGGATAGCTTAGAATCTCCGAAAAGGACTTAGGCGGAAGGTCCCTCCTCGGAGAGACCGCCATCCCAAGCACGGTGTAGTGCAGGTTAGGACTCGGCACGGGAAGGGAGTTTTTAGCCAGAGCATCAACTAACGACTCCCCCGCCGAGTTTGAGGCCGCAATGACGGCGATTGGAACTGCAAAGCTCAGCAGGAACGCGAGAACCAGCGAGACGAAAAGCGCCTTCCTGCCCCGCATAAAGGCCGAAAGCAAATAGCCGAGCGCCAGGTACTGGACGAGCGAGAGGAAGAGGAGGGAGCCAAAGACAAGGCCGAGCTCAAGGGTTTTACTCAGGGGGGCACCCAAGCGAAGGGCGTAGGCAACGAGAACGACCGCGTAGAATGCCGTGCCAATGAACACCGCAAAGACGTCGCTCAGGAGCGTCCCGAGGAAGAAGTCACCCCTTCTCAGAGGCTTGCTCAGCAGAACCCTCACGGTGCCGTTCTCGATGGCCGAGCCTATCGAGACCACACCAAGGGGAATAACAACGAAGGGCAGGAACACGCCACCCAAAGTCGAAATTAGGGCGTTCAAAACGCCGGTAGGGCCGTAAAGGGAGTGGTACTTATCGAGGGTAGCCTTGTTTAAGAAGGCCATCAAGGCCGTCAGGGCGACGAAAGCCATGAAGCGCCTGCTCTGAATGCTCAGCCCGAGGAAAACGCCGTAGAGCCCGCGGGGAGTGAAGGAAAAACCGGGAACAGAGAGAGACTCAGGACTCCTCAGCTCCCTCCTCCTAAACAGCTCCATTCCCGCGAGCGACAGACCAACAGAAAGGGCCAAAAGTCCTCCAACGGCCTCATGGGAGACGAAAACGCTCTCCCCGATGGAAACGGCCCTCTCAATGTAAACCGTCGGGATGAAGGAATAATCGAACTTTCCGAGGATAAGGAGAACTACAAACGCTCCCAGCCCGAGGAAGATCCCCGAATCGCGGGAGGTCGCCAAAGGAAGGAGGAGCAGGGCGATTCCGACTACACCAACCAGCGAGAGCGAAAGGGCGAGGGAGCCGATGATGTAGTCCCTAACCTCGAGACCGTGGGCGAGCATCGCGAGCGCTCCCGAGAGTGCAACTCCAAGGGCGGAAATCAGGGCAAGCTTCAACCCCTCAAGAACCCGGCCGAGGAAGTAACGCCTCCTCGTAAGGGGCTTTGAGAGGAGTAGAATGACGTTGCCCCGCTCGAAGTCCGAGCCGAAGCGTGAGAGGAGCAGGATTAAGATTAGGGGAACCAGGAGGAACTTGAGGAAGTTGGGGAGCCACTTAGAGAGCAAATCGGCCGTTATCAGGTAGCCGAGTTTTTCGGGAGATACGCTGGGGTAGTGAGCAGTAAACCTGTGAACGTCTATCTCGACAGCTACGGCCGGGAAGAGGGAGAGAAGGAAGAGCGCGAGCCTATGCCTCATCCTACACCACCCCAAGCACTAACGTTTAAGAGGTAGCTGAAAAAGACCTCCCTCTGAACCTCGAAGAACTCGCGGACTATTCTAAGACCGTCCCTCATTTCAACCGAGAAAAGTTAGAGAGGGGATTTAAAAAGATAACGGCGGCTTCTCAAAGGACATTCACCAAAGCTCACCCGAGCCTCCTCTTGACCTCCTCTATCGCCTTCTCGGCCTTCAGCGGGTTCTTTATCCTGCCCTGGGCGAGCTCTTTCCTTCCGCCACCGCCACCGCCTGCAACACTGGTAATCACTTTCGCCAGCTCTCCCGCTTTAAGGTCAAGGTCATCGCCAACTGCAACGACGAAGTGGCCCTCCCTGCTTAAGAGGACTACAACCCTCTTCTCCTTCCTGAGTCTGTTGGCCGCTTCGCGGAGGTCGTCCATCGTGCCCTCAACGACCGCGCCGATGAACTCTACCTCACCTACCTTCTCAACCTTGTTCTCCAGCTCGTAGACGAGGAGCTTGGCTAACTCTTTCCTGAGCTTCTCGACCTCTTTCCTCGCTTCCTTCCACTCGTTGAAGAACCTCTCGGCGGTTTCCGGCACTTTCTCCACTGGAACGCGGAAGATTTCGGCGGTCTTCTTGAGGAGCCTCTCCGTCTCCTGCATCCAGTCGATTGCCGCCTCTCCCGCCGCGAAGATTATCCTCTCAACGCCGTCCTGGATTCTCTCAGTTCTAAGAATCTTAATCGGACCTATAAGCCCGGTGTTCGGCAGGTGCGTTCCACCGCAGGCCTGAACGTCCCAGTCCTCTATTTTAACGACCCTTATCGTTCTTCCGGGAACGAC
>JAMOTW010000225.1 GCA_027062125.1 Thermococcus sp. | reverse complement strand
ACAGAGTACAAGCTCTACATCCCGGCGATAGGGATATCCGAGGTTGTCAAGCCGCAGTACGCCATAAAGGGCGTCCCCATGAAGTTCAAGGTCACCGTCGTCAACAATGGGGACATGGCCGATAACGTGAGCGTCGTTCTCTACGCCAACGGCATCATGGCAGGCAACGTCACCCAGTACATCGACGTTGGAGGAAGCGCCGTTTACGAGCTGACCTACGTTCCAACGGCCCTCGGAGACCTCAAGATAGACATACAGGTTCAGGAGAGCGGCTGGGGCATCATCGACGAGAGGATATACCAGTACAAGGTCGTCCCCAACCCCAACGTCGTTGCCTACGGCCTCACCCCCTACTACGAGAGGCTCTACAAGAAGGAGATGGAGAACATAACGCCGCTCTACGAGAACCTCACCTGGACGGTTGAGGAGCTCCAGAGCTGCGGCGTGGACCTCGGCGACCTCGCGCCCAAGGTCCAGTGGATAGAGGACAGCATGGCCGAGATAGAGAGGCAGTACCAGCTCTACGACACCCTCAAGGGCCTCCTCGTCCAGCAGAACCCCTACCGGAGCTCCTACTACTACCCGGTCATGGTTCACATCAGGAAGGCGGCGATGCTGAGCAGGGACGTCAACGATGAGATAAACTATGTCCTCCCGATCCTCCACTCGGCCCTCAAGCAGGTCTGGCCCATCTGCCACCCGCCGGCCCCACAGCCAGCGCCCGGAAACGAGACCGTCCCAGGCAACGAGACTGTTCCGGGTAACCAGACCAACGTGACTCCAACCAACGAGACCAACGTCACCCCGAGCACCAACATAACCATCCACATACCCAAGGTCCTCATCGACGACGCCCACGGTCAGTACTACGTCGACCAGGTGGGTATAAGCACCCTCGCCAACAAGATAGAGACCGAACTCGGCTGGGACGTTGAGGTCAACAGGCTTCCGCTGACCTACGACATCCTCAAGGACTACGACGTCGTCGTCATACTCGACCCGAAGGACGACCTCACGGACTCCGAGGTGCAGGCCCTCCAGGAGTACGTCGAGAACGGCGGCGGGCTCTTCATCGCCGGTGAGTGGTACAAGTACGCCAACACCGAGAACCTCAACGCGATAGTCGGGAAGTACGGCATCCACTTCAACCCCGACGAGCTTATGGACGACGACCACAACAGCGGCAAGCCCTGGTACCCGTTCGTTGGAATCTACAACAAGGACCACCCGGCGATGAAGTTCGTGCCCGCCGACTGGACGATGTACTACAACGGCCAGACCCTCACCATAGGCGGAAGCGCCGTCTGGCTCATCAAGGCCTACGAGACGGCCTACTCCGTTGACGCCGACGGAAACGTCGTCTTCGAGAAGGGAAGCGAGCCCATCATCGCGGCGGCCGTTGAGGTTGGAAACGGAAGGATAATCGCCTACGGCTCAAGCAAGGCCCTCAGCGACAGCTACTACCAGAAGTACATCAACAGCAACTGGCCCTTCATCAAGGGCGCCCTCCTGTGGCTCGCCCACCAGGAGTGAGCTCTCTTTCCCCGCTTTTTCTTCACTTTCAGTTTTCTGCCACCCGCCAGTTCTCTCATATCTCCTTCGGCGGCACCAGAACCCCGAACTCCGTTATCACACCCCTAACGTAGCGCCAGGGGGTCACGTCGAAAAGGTGGTTTCTGACGCGGTAGCCCTGTCTCGCGTAGGGCCTCTCCACGAGTTCAACTCCATCCGAGGTGAGCTCGGGGTGGAGCTTGAAGCTCTCGGCGGCCGCATAGAATGGAACACTGTTGTCGTGACAGGCCAGAGCGAGGAGATAGGTTCCCGCCTTGTTGATGACCGCACCGTCTCTGGTAACGTTGTCCGCCCCAACGAGCGCGAGCGTCGCCTTTTTCGCAAAGAGACCAAGCTGGGCGTCGGTTATCACCTCGAAGGGAACCCCCAACTTTTCCAGCTCCCTCGCAAGGGCTATTCCCTCGTAGTCGGGCGCGCTCTCGGTGAGGATAACTTTAAAGCGCTTCCCCTTCCTACTGGCGGCCTTGAATATCTCCAGAACGGCCGAGGAGAATGAATGGGTGATTACGACCTCGTTCTCGTCGATGAGCTCGCTTCCTATGTTCCCGATCTCGCGCTTCGCCTCCTCCGCGAGGCGGATGAACTCCTCCGCTTTGGCCCTCACGACTTCGGGGTCTCCGGTTATCGGGATGAATCTCGCGAGGTTGTAGAGCGACGCCATCGTCCTGTTCACCGCGGGAACCTCGGTTTTCATCTCCATGAGTGCATTCTCCAGTTCCTCTCCTTCGAGCAGGTCTGCGAGGGTGATGTAAGCCTCCGCCCCTTTCATAGCTAGCCAGCTCGCGCCCCTGATCCTCTCGGAGCGCATTTCCTCGAGTATTGAACGAACCTCCTCTGGAATCATGACCAACACCGCGTTCCACTCAGCTGAAGGTTTAGGATTACAACCCCTTATCACCCTTTCGCTACGGCTCTTCGAAGCGAACTCCTTTACCCTCCATGAAGGCCTTCGCGCGTTCTATCTCCTCCTCGCTCTCGCCGAAGATGATTATGCCAATGTACTTCCCGAAGCCCTTCGGTGAGGAGTGAATTCTAACCTTGAAGCGCTCCAGGGTCTCGTTCAGAATCGGTGCCAGTTTGCTCTCGTCGGTTATCTCCGCCAAAAGCTTCCTCTGGATGAACTTCCTCTTACCGAGTCTTGGGAGGACTTCGTTTTCGAGCATCGCCTTCATCTCGCGCGGCATTCCGGGGAGGACGAATATCTTAACCCCATCGTGCTCGATATACGCCCCCGGGGCCGCTCCCTCGGTGTTATCCAGCGGCTCCGCTCCCTCCGGCAGGTAGGCCATCTTTCTTCTCGCCTCGTTTAGTTTCGGGTCATCTATGTAGCCCTCGCGGTGGAGCCTCTCGTAGAAGGTTCTGATTTCCTCCAAACACTCCTCGCAGAGAACGAGCTTCCTGTTGAGGGCTTCCGCCAC
>JAMOTW010000224.1 GCA_027062125.1 Thermococcus sp. | reverse complement strand
ATAGTCGAGGGCCTCAGCCTTGACGAAGAGGCCCTCAGGCAGATGATCAACCTCCAGGAAAAGGTCGCTCTCACCTTCGGAAGGAGGAGAAGGGAGGTCGCAATAGGCATCTTCGACTTCGACAAGGTGAAGCCTCCGATATACTACAGAGCGGCGGAGAAGACCGAGAAGTTCGTCCCGCTGGGCTTCGAGGAGGAGCTTACCTTAGAGGAAATCCTTGAGAAGCACGAGAAGGGCAGGGAGTACGGGCATTTAATTAAGGACAAGCCCTACTATCCGCTCCTCGTTGACAGTGCCGGCAACGTCCTCTCAATGCCCCCGATTATAAACTCGGAGACAACGGGGAGGGTGACGACCGAGACCAAGAACGTCTTCGTTGACATCACAGGCTGGGACTTAAACAAGATTATGTTAGCCCTTAACGTCGTTGTTACGGCTCTGGCTGAGCGCGGTGGTAAGATAAAGAGCGTTAAGGTTGTTTACCCCGACTTCGAAATCGTGACCCCTGATCTCACCCCAAAGCAGTTTGAGGTCGAGCTGGACTACATAAGGAAGCTCGCGGGTCTCGACCTGAGCGATGAGGAAATCAAGGAGCTCCTTGAGAGGATGATGTACGACGTCACCCTAGAAGGCGGCAAAGCAAAGCTCCTCTACCCAGCTTTCCGCGACGACATAATGCACGCCCGCGATGTGCTTGAAGATGTGCTCATAGCTTACGGCTACAACGAGATTGAGCCTGAGGAGCCCAAATTAGCGGTCCAAGGCAGGGGAGACAAGTTCATCGAGTTCGAGGATGCTGTGAGAGAACTAATGGTCGGCTTCGGTCTGCAGGAGGTCATGACCTTCAACCTGACGAACAGGGAAGCCCAGTACGAGAAGATGAACCTCGAGTTTGGAAAGGACTACTTCAGCAACCCGCCGGCTGAGCTCGTCGAGATAGAGAACCCGATAAGCCCCAAGTGGTCAGCCCTCAGAAACTGGCTCCTTCCAAGCCTGCTCGACTTCCTGAGCCAGAACACCCACGAGGAGTATCCGCAGAGGCTCTTCGAGGTCGGAAAGGCTACGCTAATCGACGAGAGCAGGGAGACCAAGACCGTCAGCGAGAGCAAACTAGCGGCCGTCCTGGCCCAGCCGAGAGTAACCTTCACCGACGCGAAGGAGATACTCGACAGCGTGATGCGCCACCTCGACTTTGAGTACGAGCTCGAAGAAGTCGAGCACCCGAGCTTCATACCCGGCAGGGTCGGAAAGATAATCGTGAACGGGGAAACAATCGGTGTCATCGGGGAGATACACCCTGCGGTGCTGGAAAAGTGGGGAATTGAGATGCCCGTTGCGGGCTTTGAGCTCTTCCTCAAGCCGCTCTACACGGAGCCGTACCTTTGAGCTCTGCTTTTCTTCTCCTTTAGTTTTTCCAGCCCGACGCACATCAGCTCGAAGTTCGTGATGCTCAGTAGAATTTCAACATCAAACACGCCGTTCATCATCTCACCCCAATTTTCTCTTTCTCGGCCCTGTTTATCAACATTTTGGAAATTTTCCTGTATTTTATTCGAATTTGTGGTTTACAAACATCAAGAATATTGGACAATGTTCAAGGAAGGCTTTTTATACCCTGCTTCAAAGCGCCAACCATGAAGCTCGTCCTTCGCGTGGCCTACGATGGGACGGCATTCTACGGCTTTCAGAGACAGCCCGGAGTTAGGACAGTTGAGGGAGAACTCATCCACGTTCTGACGAAGCTTAAAATCATCGAAAGTTCTGAAAAAAACGACTTCAAAGGTGCTTCCCGAACCGACAGGGGGGTCTCTGCCTTCTTCAACGTCGTTTCCTTCGTCCCAGGGGGGAGGGCTGACCTCGCGAGGCCAGAAGTCCTAAACCACCACCTCAAAGACCTCTGGGTTCTCGGCGTTGCCGAGGTTCCCGACGAGTTCCACCCGAGGTTCTGGGCCAGCTCAAAGACCTACCGCTACTACCTCATCGATGAGGGCTTTAACCTTGAAAAGGTCCTCGAATGCGCCCGGCTTTTTGAGGGCGTCCATGACTTCTCGGCCTTCGCAAAGCTTGAACCCGGGAGAGATCCGGTAAGGGAGATAACGGAGGTAAGGGTAATTCCAAGGAACGGGTACTACGTTGTAGAAATCACGGGCAAGAGCTTCCTCTGGGAGATGGTTCGGAGAATAGTCAACGCGCTCCGCTTCTGCGGGCTCGGTCTTCTTGAGAAGGAGGACATAGAGGCTATGCTTTCCGGCACTTACCGGAAAAAAGTCCCTCCCGCACCGCCTGAGAACCTCCTGCTCTGGTACATAGAGTATCCCGGAATCAAGTTCGAAACGGACAAAAAGGGCCTTGCCAAGGCAAAGCGCGACCTCTTTGAGCGCTACTCAAGAGCCCTTGCGCGTGCGGCGCTTTTTGGGGACTGCCTCGTCGAACTTTGATTCCCTGTCGTAGTACTTTCCGTAGTACTGCTTCAGCGCCTTTTGTCTCTCTATAAAGTGCGTGTAAAGCAGCGGGTCGTCGTCGGCGACGTCAACGATAACTGCCCTCATGCCTTTCTTCGGCCTCAGAGCTCTCCCTATAGTCTGTATCGTCATGATGTCGCTCTTTCCGCCGCCGGCCAGTATTATCGCCGAAATCTCTGGGATGTCAACGCCTTCCTTGAGGAGCGTCGAGATGAGCACAGGAATTTCACCCTTCTTGTAGGCCTCCAGGACTTCCCAGCGGTTCTGGCTCTGTGAGCTGAGGAACTCTGCCTTCACACCCTCTCTATCGAGCATCTCCTTCAGGATTTTGCCGTGCTCGATGCGCTTGACGTCTATAAGAACCCTGTGGCCTTTTTTTGCGAGCTCCTTGGCCTTCTTCACTATAGCCCTGTTTCTTTCGTCGTTGTTCATGATAACGTCCTCGTAGAGCTCCTTATAGCGCTCGCTGAATGAGGGCATGCTCGACTCGTACGTTATGACCTCGAACCTGGGCTTCGCCAGAAAGCCCTCCCTGATTAAGTCC
>JAMOTW010000223.1 GCA_027062125.1 Thermococcus sp. | reverse complement strand
GGATAAGAGTGCAAGGACAAAAAACAGGGTGATGGCTGCTCTAAACGTACGGTTCATTGAGTTCCCTCCGGCAGCGTTCTTGGAGCACGTCTATCACTTTGAGGTCAGTGCTGAAGTAGTAGGCCAGGTCCGATGGTTTCCATCCTGTATCGTGTAATGCTCTCATATAATCTAGGGCATAGTTTATTGCTTTCCCATGCCCATGCTCCCTGTAGTTTTCATAACATGTTTTAAGGTTGCAATCGCACCTCATGTTTTCGGGGCATCTGCCCGAATATCTGCACGGAATGCCCAGGACTGTCCTGTCTGCTTCCATCTCTATTGAGACTACCGTGTTTGGATTTTGTTTCCTGACTCGTTTTTGTAGCCCATCGTGAATGTACCTGATTTTCTCAACGAGTTTCTTATAGGAGTACGGGAACGTTTGTTCAGTGCCGTTAATGTTCTCTATGCAGTTTTTGTTCTGATAATAGGTTGGCTGAACGAATACGTAATCAAAGTAGCCGCCAACTTTGAGAATCTCGTCAAACGCATCATCGCTCAAATACGACACGCCTCTATCATTAGTTGCCGGAATCCAAATCAACTCCAGCCCATGGTCGTGGATGTAGTCGTACATGTATTGGATGAATTCCTTAGAAACGTTCTTACCATAGTTACCGGTTTGAAGGCAACTCTCATAACTCCAGTAGAATCCTTTGAGATTGCCGTTATTAACGCTCAGAACACCGTCAATCCAGCCTTTATAGTACGAGTTCACGCCGGAGTATCCAAATGAAATCAGTGCCTGATCCCTTTGGCTACCGTCGGGGCGATAAAAGGGTATTGTTATATATAGAGGGATTCCGGAGATGTGATCTGCCACCCACCTCGCGAATTCTTTCCCATCATTTCGCCCGGAATCATAGTACGGACCGGTATAGCGAGAACCTCTTCCCTCTCCATCAAGCACAACAATCCTATCAAAGCCCCTCTTCCTGAAGTCCTCGACAGTGGCTTTCTTGCCCCCAACGGTCATCCTTGACTCGTAGTTAGAACCGTTCCACTTAACCCACCACAGTGCGAACTTCGCCATAGGACATCACCATTATGGATTATCCCTGGGAGACATAAAAGCATTTTTGGATTTTTACTTGTTAAAACTGCAACATAATGAGTCAAAAACAAAAGGTAAAAACGGATTACTCAATCTCCAATTGGATACAAAAGTCAAAAAGGTCTCAGACGTATTTGAACTCCTCCTCAAGCTCGTCCTTTTCCTTCAGCTTCCAGTAGAGCTTCCCATCCTTCTGGTAGCTCTCGACCTTGCCCTGTTCGACGAAGCGGAGCAGGTAGCGGCGCACCTCCATTGCGGGGACGCCGGTCTTTTCCGCTATCTCCTCGATGGTCTTGGGGCCATCGCCGAGGGCCTCCAGAACCTTTACATTCTTCATTCTCCTCCCCCCAGTTTCCGGTATCTTTCCAACAGTTCTATTATCTTCTCCATTGCCCTTAAGTGTTTCTCCAGTTCGTCGATGTCCTCCGGGAGGGAGTTGGCGAGCTCGTTGAGCTTCTCCATCAATCTCTCCTCGACGCCCTGCATTTCGGCCTTCCTCTTTTTTGCCCTGTACTCGCAGACGGGGCAGAAAACCCTGCCGTCCTTCTCGAAGAGCGGTGAACCGCACTTGGGGCAGTGCCGGTCGAGCATCTTCGCGCCGGAGAGCATTAGGGGCATTATGATGTTCCTCATCTCCCACTCCGTCGGGCCCTTCTTCATTGAATCACCCCGTCAGGAGCTGGAAGATCTCGACGAAGGCCTTCTTCCCGAGTCTCGAACGCCTTATCCTGTCCGACACCTCGGCTATGTCAAAGGAGGTTATCCTGAAGTTCTTCCTGACTTCCTCCAGCACCTCAAGTAGTTCCTCGAGCGTCAGCTCGCCGTGCTGGAAGCGGGCTATCTTGTACTCTGGCCGGAGGACGTCGAGGTCGACGGTGAGGTATATCTCTTCCCCGAGGTACTTCTTCGCCTCATCGAGTATCTCGAGCAAATCGTTCGTCTGGAGGTTCTTGTAGGCCCTCCACTTTCCGCGCACCTTTCTGCTCCTCAGCAGGGCGGGGAATATCTTGACGCGCCTCGTCCAGAGCTGGGTCCTCTCTGTGGTTGGTATCATGAGAACCGGTGCCAGAACAACGGCCCTGTTTATCAGGCGCTCCTCGAGGGCGTAGGCCAGCCAGGAGCCGTGGTCGAGGTAGTCGTGCATTAGATCCGTGTGGGCGTCGATGCTGAGGAGTGAGACCGGCCTGAGCTTTTGCACGATGCCGTAGGTGGCGAGGTGCTCTCCCACTATGTACGCTCTGTCCTGGGGTATCCTCTCGGGCAGCAGCTCGACCCTGCTGGACTCCACTATCATGTAGTCCTCTATGAGCTTGTTCCTCCTGAGGAGCTGGAGAACGTAGAGGACGCCGTCGCGGTTGGGCTTCTCGCCGAAGGGAATGAACGTTACCATTTGATTCCACCGGCGTGAGTTGCCCTTCCCTCTTTTAAACCTTGGCGAAGGGCTTAGACATTTTCGTGTTAATTCAGGAAGCCAAAGTTTAAAAAGTAGCACTGCAAGCTTAAATCGAAAACTCTTCGGAGGCGAGGAGATGATACTTCAGGTTGCCCTTGATCTGACTGACATTGAGCAGGCCATTTCTATCGCGGAGAAGGCCGCCCGCGGCGGTGCCCACTGGCTCGAGGTTGGAACTCCTCTTATCAAGAAGGAAGGCATGCGCGCTGTGGAGCTTCTCAAGAGGCGCTTCCCGGACAGGAAGATCGTCGCCGACCTCAAGACCATGGACACCGGTGCCCTTGAGGTCGAGATGGCGGCCAGGCACGGTGCCGATGTCGTTTCTATCCTCGGTGTGGCCGATGACAAGACTATCCTCGATGCCGTTGAAGTCGCCAAGAGGTATGGAATCAGGGTCATGGTCGACCTCATAGGCGTCAGGGACAAGGTGAAGCGCGCCAAGGAACTCGAGAAGATGGGC
>JAMOTW010000222.1 GCA_027062125.1 Thermococcus sp. | reverse complement strand
ACTACGCCCGCGAGCACGGCATAGAGGAGGAACTCCTCGGGGAAATGATAGCGGACAAGGCGTGCGGAAAGGGCAGGGTGGCAGTCGTCGGTGCAGGTCCGGCCGGACTCACCTGTGCGGGTGAACTGGCGAAGCTCGGCTACGACGTGACGATCTTCGAGGCCCTCCACAAGCCGGGAGGGGTTCTGGCCTACGGCATACCCGAGTTCAGGCTGCCTAAGAAGATTCTGGCTCACGAGCTGGACAAGCTCAGGAAGCTCGGCGTTAAAGTCCTAACCGACCACGTCGTGGGGAAGACCGTAACGCTCGAAGAGCTCCTCAAGGAGTACGACGCCGTCTTCATCGGAACCGGCGCGGGAACGCCTAAGCTCCTCAACATCCCCGGAATACTCCTGGGGAGGATCTACAGCGCCAACGAGTTCCTCACGAGGATCAACCTCATGAAGGCCTACGAGTTCCCAGAATACGACACCCCGATAGCGGTGGGGAAGAAGGTCATAGTTATCGGTGCCGGCAACACCGCGATGGACGCGGCCCGCTCCGCTTTGAGGCTCGGAAGTGAGGTTACCATAGCCTACCGCCGCGGAAGGGAGGATATGACGGCCCGTATCGAGGAAATCCACCACGCCGAGGAAGAGGGAGTGAAGTTCGAGTTCTTCCTCAACCCCGTGGAGTTCATCGGCGACGAGGAAGGCAGGGTCAAGGCCGTCAAGTTCGAGAAGATGCGCCCGCTCGAGGAGCGTGACAAGAGGGGCAAGAGGAAGATCGTCGGGACTGGAGAATACGTGACCCTCGAAGCCGACACGGTAATCATAGCTATAGGCCTCGAACCCAACAGGATAATCACCGAGGCGACCGGCCTGAAGGTCAACCCCAACGGAACGCTGGTCGTCGACGAGAACCTCATGACGAGCATTCCGGGCGTCTTCGCCGGTGGCGACGCGATAAGGGGAGAGGCCACGGTTATCCTCGCAATGGGCGACGGAAAGAGGGCCGCGAAGGCGATATGCGACTACATCGAGAAGAAGAGAAAGGCCAGCGTCTGACTCCAGAGCTTTTCTGTTTTCTCTTTTGATTTGCAGTTACCACTGCCTGCTCCTGTCCCCGAAGAAGAACTTCATGAAGCCTGAGAAGTCCTCCCCTCTGAAGGCGGCGTAGAGTTTCTGGGTCTCCTCTGGGGTGAGCCACTCTATGTGCTCCGGGATACCCTCCTCGAAGACGTAGAGTATCTCATCGCCCTTTCTCGCCACGTCAAGGGTGTATATCTTCTTCCCGTGCTCCTGGGCGATTTTTATCTCGCGGACGACGAGGGAGGTGAACTTGCCGATAACGGCTATCGCGACGAATATCTCTGCCTCAGGAATAAGGTGGTCGGTCCTCCTGAGGCCGTAGTCGGAGGGAACGACGAAGTTGTTCGACCCCAGCTTTTCCTCGAGGAGCTCGAGGATGGCCCTCTCCGTGTGGGTGTGGTAGAGTATGGTGGGCTCACTCAGGTAGACGAGCGGCCCGTAGGTCTCTTTCTTCTTCCGCTTGAGGAACCCGAGCATTGGACCACCTCAGGTGGGGATAATGTCATCATCTCGACATCAGGAGGGATGACACTCTTCATCGGTCAACTTCACTAATGGGCAGGCCTTATTAAGGTTTAGCCCGAACATGCCCCGGTGATAACATGCGCGTCGTCCCCCTCGCGAGTGAAAGCCTCGGTGTGAGGAGCCTGGCGACCTTCGTCGAGGCCTCGGGAGTGAAAATCCTCATCGACCCGGGAGTTGCCCTCGGTCCGAAGCGCTACGGCCTGCCCCCCGCGAGGGCCGAGATAGAAGTCCTCCGCAGGATGAGGAAAAAGCTCCAGGGCTACGCCAGAAAAGCCGATGTCGTGACCATCTCCCATTACCACTACGACCACCACACGCCCTTCTTTGAGGGCCTCTACGAGAGCTCCAGCGAAGCCTTTGCGAGGGAAATCTACTCCGGAAAGCTCCTCCTCATCAAGCACCCGAAGGAGAACATAAACTTCAGCCAGAGGAAGCGCGCCTGGGCCTTCCTCAAGAACGCGGAGCCGATTGCAAGGAGGATGGAGTTCGCGGACGGGAGGGCCTTTGACCTCGGCGGGGTTACGCTGGAGTTCTCGCCGGCGGTTCCGCACGGGAGCGAGGGTTCGAAGCTCGGTTTCGTGGTGATGGTTCTCATTGACGACGGCTCCGAGAGGATAATCCACGCCAGCGACATCCAGCTTCTCAACAGGAAGGCCGTTGAGTGGATAGTCGAGAAGAACCCTGACGTCCTCATAACCGGCGGGCCGCCGACGTATCTCGGAAAGCGCGCCGAGGGGAGCTGGGAGACGGGCGTTAAGAACCTCAACGAGATAATCCGCGAGACGAACGCGGAAATAATCCTCGACCACCACATAGTCCGGGACAGGCGCTATCCGGAGTTCTTCGACGGGCTGGAGAAGAGGCCAAAGACCTTCGCCGGTTTCCTGAAGGTTGAGGATAAGCCCCTTGAGGCATACAGGAGGGAGCTTCACAGAATCGAGAGGGGCGAAAAAGCGGAGGTTCCGTTCGGGTTAGGTTGAGAGGA
>JAMOTW010000221.1 GCA_027062125.1 Thermococcus sp. | reverse complement strand
ACACCGGCGTTCCTCATGTCGTCCCGTATCCCCGCGTAGCTCGTTCCCCTTCTGCCTTTAAGGACGCCGGCTGAGATGAGTATCTGGGGCCCGTGGCAGATGGTGGCGACGGGTTTTCCGTCCTCGAACATTTTTTTGGCTATTGAGACTGCTTTCTCGTTTAGTCTCACGCGCTCTGGGGCCCTCCCGCCCGGTAGAACAAGGGCGTCGAATTCATCGGGGTCAACCTCGTCGAAGGCCAGCTGGACTTCAACGGTGTAGCCGTGTTTTCCTGTGATCTTTCCGCGCTCAAAGCTCGCTATGTAAACCTCGTGGCCCTCTTCTTTTATCCTGTGAAGCGGGTAAATCAGCTCAACGTCCTCAAACTCGTTGGCACTAAGAAACAGAACCTTCACTTCAATCACCCCCTAACGTCCGGAGAGAAATAGAAACAGGTGCTTAATAACACTTTCTGGACAAAAATGGTTAAAGTGGAAGCTCTGTGGTCTCCTTGTGGGCCTTGAGGACGACCATAGTGTGCGTTGAGTCCACGCCCTCTATCTCCCCAATTCTGTCCAGGAACTCGTTGAGCTCCTCACTGCTCTTCGTCCTGATTTTGACGAGCATGTCGTAGTCTCCCGTTGTCTCGTAAACCTCGCATATCTGGGGGTACTTTTTGAGCTCATCAGCAACGTGGCTGTACATTCCAGCCTTCGCCTTTATCAGAATGAAGGCAAGGATTTTGAAGCTCAGGGCCTCTGGATCGAGAATGACGGTGAACTTCTTTATTATTCCCCTGTCTTTTAACTTCTTTATGCGCTCGTAGATGGTTGATTCGGCGAGCCCAACCTCCTTAGAAATCTCACGGAGGGGCGTTCTACTGTTCTTTTGGAGTATCATGAGAATTTTCCTGTCGACTTCATCAAGGCCGCTCCTCGTCATTTTCACCACCATCACGGAAAATTTTCGGAAATATTTATAAATTTGCCGATTCTCGGCAACCATATGTTTATAAAATGCCGTCAGTCTTTTAACTTTGGCAGGGGGTGAGCAGGAATGCCAACGAACGTGACAGCGGAATACCTGGCCGCGGAAGAAGAGTACAGGAACGCTAAGACTATCCCGGAGAAGATTCGCGCCCTTGAGAAAATGTATGCAACCGTCCCAAAGCACAAGGGGACGGAGAAGCTTCGCCTTCAGATAAAGAGAAAGCTTGCCGAGCTGAGAAAGGAACTGGAAAAGCAGAGGCAGATGCGCAAGGGTGGTGGCGGGCCGTCAATAGCGGTGAGGAAGGAAGGTGCCGCCCAGATAGTCTTGGTTGGCCTTCCAAACGTCGGTAAGAGCTCCCTGCTGAAGGCACTCACCAACGTTGATGCCGAGGTTGCCGACTACGCTTTCACCACGGTTAAGCCTATTCCTGGAATGATGCACCACAAGGACGTCCAGATACAGCTGGTTGAGGTTCCTGGCCTCGTTGAGGGTGCCGCCCTCGGAAAGGGCATGGGGCCCCAGCTCCTCAGCGTCATCAGGAACGCCGACGCGATAGCGATAGTCGTTGACCTGTCCAAAGACCCTATTAAACAGATGGAAATCCTTCTCCGGGAGTTCGAGAGGGCTGGGATAAAGGTCAACAAGAAGAAGCCGAAGGTTGAAATAAAGAGGACGGCCATGGGTGGAATCGTCATCAACGGCCAGGAGAACATCAAGGGTGACATCCAGGAAGTCATGAAGATGCTCAGGGAGGAGAGGATACACTCCGCTGAAATCACCGTTAAGGAGCCCGTGACGCTTGAGGAGTTCTCTGATGCGATTGATGAGAGCCTCGTGTGGAGGAGGGCGATAATCATAGCCAACAAGGGCGACGCCCCAGGTAGCAAGGAGAACTACGAGCGCTTAGTGAAAGCCTACGGCGACCGCTTCAAGATAATCCCAATATCGGCGAAGAAGGGCATAAACCTTGAGGAACTCAAGGACGAGCTCTACGATTTGGCCGGAATCATCCGCGTCTTCACAAAGAGTCCTGGAGAAGAGCCGGCTTATCCACCGGTCGCGCTTAAGAAGGGTTCAACGGTCATGGATTTGGCCGAGAGGATTCACAAGGACTTCGCCAAGAACTTCCGGTACGCCAGGGTCTGGGGCAAGAGCGTCAAGTTCCCTGGCCAGAGAGTTGGAGCGGACCACGTGCTTGAGGACGGGGACATAGTGGAGATCCACGCCCGCTAACGGCAGAGCGGCCCCTTGCAGGTTTGCTCCCTCTCTCCAGTCAGAACGTCGAGGCTGTACTCACTTCCATCGAGGCTGTCGAGAATTATCTTGTCTCCATATCTCTCAAAAATCCAGAAGACCTTGTAAGCTAGCTCCTCCCGAACTACTTCAATTCTTGGGAGCCACCATGAAACCACGCGGGAGTTTCCCCAGGTTATGGCACTCTCAAAGGCCTTCACCCTGGCTTCCTCCTTGTCAACAATGGGTTCCATCAAGTTCTTTTCGTCGACTTCCCATTCCTGGAGTTCAATGAAGTCGTCTCCCCGCTCTGCACCGAGGCGGTAGAGGTCAACGTAGGCGAAGTAATCAAAAACCCTGTCGCTCATTCCGAGCCTTTTGTAGTAAAGCCTGAGGTGGTATACCCGGTAGGGATAAAGAACGAAGTTTGACTCCATCTCAGGACGGAATATGGGTTTCATGACTTTTACGGTCTTCATACACGACACCGTACCAGTTTTGTGCTAACTTGGCATTTTGGGCTCTTTACAGGACATCAACTCATAGTTTTTAACGATAGGTTTATAACTTTTTGGTGATAATATACAATGCTGGCCAATGGCCAGCATATGTATTCAGGGGGGCTCAATATGGGACTAAGTGCCGGTGGATGGGCATTGCTGGTAGTTCCAACTCTTTTGGGAATGGCAACGATGTTTCTCTACGGTTTCTGGGACAGAATAACAGGAAAGGAGTACTACGTGGACGAAGAGATTCTTGCCTACGACGAAGACCTCGTTGAAGAGCTTAAGAAGGAGGGTAAGGCATGAACA
>JAMOTW010000220.1 GCA_027062125.1 Thermococcus sp. | reverse complement strand
GCGCGTAACGCTCTGGATTATCTTGACGTTCTCTGCTTCGGCCAAGTCTTTCATGGCCTCGAGCTCCTTATAGAAGAGGAGGTCCTTTCCATAGCGGGCCGTGTTGATGAAGGTTATGTTGCCGTACTTCCAGCGGTTGTCCATGGCGTAGAGGAAGACGCTCCTGAGCGGAGCGGTTCCGAGACCAGCTGCTATGAGGAGCAGGTCCATTCCCTCCCAGTCGTCAACGGGGAAGCCGTTTCCGTAGGGGCCGCGAACGAGGACGGTGTCGCCGGGCTTGAGCCTGTGTATCACTGTGGTGACCCTTCCAGCCTTCCTGATGCACAGCTCGAAGAATCCCTTCCTCATCGCGGAGGAGCAGATGCTTATCGGAACCTCACCGACACCGGGGATTGTGAGCTGGACGAACTGTCCCGGCTTGAAGGTCCACTTCTCGGCCAGTTCGGGGTCTTCGAAGCGGAACAGGAACAGCTTCTCGGTCTCGGTCAGCGGATAAACCTTGAGAACCTTCGCTCTGTGGAGCGCGTAGGGGTTCTCGTCCGGCATCATAATCTCCTTGGGAACTACCTCGCTCATATGTCCTCACCCCTTATCTCTGAAGCGTAGGCGAATCCCCTCTTCGGGATCTCCTCGCTCACCTCGGATGGGCAGGTCTTCTCCTCAAGTCCCATGATCGTGCGCAGGTTCTTCACGAAGTTTATGCCCGCCGGGCAGAAGTAGGTGCACCTTCCGCAGCCGACACAGAAGCTTATGCCGAGCTTCTCGTTGTAGGAGTTCTTACAGAGGTACCTGTTGCGGAAGCGGTCCTTCTTGGTCGGTCTGAAGTTGTGGTTTCCGGCGACGAGGCCGTGGCTCCTGAGCTGGCAGGAGTCCCAGCGCCTCTCGCGATAGCCGGTTTCGCCATCGAGGTTGACTATGTCCTGCACCTCGTAGCAGCGGCACGTCGGGCAGGTGGTGTTACAGTTGCCGCAGGCGAGGCAGATGTCGGCCTGCTCGTCCCACATCGGGTGCTCCATCTCGAGCTCGAGCAGATAGCGGAGGTTGCTCCAGTCCTCGTGGTACTTGAAGGCCTGTGAGCGCTTGTTCTCAAACTCGCGGAAGTTGCAGATGTCCTCGGTGGTAACCTCTTCAAAGAGCTTGATGTTCTTGTCCACTATCCTGTGGCCGGTGGGAGTTCCGACGCGGACGAGCCAGCCGTCGGGCAATTCGTGGAGGAACAGGTCAAAGCCATCATCTGCGAAGTCGGTCTCGCGCAGGTTGCAGAAGCAGTACTCGTCCGGCATGCAGCTTATGCCGATTATGATTCCCTTCTCCCTGCGGACCCTGTAGTACTTGTCCGGCAGCTCGTCGAGGTAGACCGTGTCGAGTATCTTGAGGCCGAAGATGTCGCAGGCGTGGACGCCGAAGAGCACGAAGGGCTCGACGTCCTCGATAACCTCCCTGTATTCAGCCTCCTTTATGTTGAACTCAAAGAGCTTCTCCCTCGGCAGGAAGAAGAACTTCTTCGGCGGCATTATCGTCCTGTTGTAGTGGAACTCGACCTTCTCCACGTCGTCAACTTCCCTGAAGTCGTAGAACTTCTCCGAAATCTTCACCGGGGCGTAGAGCTTGCCCCACTCCTTGAGCCTTTCAAGGAAGGCGTGCGTGTTCTCCTTCGGGAGCTTAACGTATCTCAACCCGACCACCTCCGGTGAACATAAATATACACGTGTCCATATTTATCCCCTCAATTAAGGCTCCGGTGGGGGCTAAAAAAGCGTTTTTAAACCCGAAAATTCTAAACCAAAGGTTGAGAAGAGTTCGTTGAGCCTAACTATTTTGAGGATGTCTCCTTGGACTTTTATGGGGCGGCCCGTACTTGATCTTCGGTCTCAGCCTATGGAATTTCGAACCATTAATCATTTAAGTGGGGCAGGTTACAAAAGGGGCGGTGTGATCAATGAAGCGCAGGCTGTTCGCTCTAGGTGCCCTAATCCTACTCCTTGCGTACGCTTACCCCGTCCTCTCCGAGCCCGTTTGGAACTGGCACTACCACGACGACTGCATAGTGTTCTCCGTTGCCTTCAACGACAACGGCGATCTGGGCCTCGGCTTCGGCTACTACGCGATTATCCTGAGCAAAGACGGCGAGAGGCTTCTCCGTGCCCCGGTTAGGGGATTCGCCTACTCCTCGGCGCTGAGCGACAACGACACCCTGGTCATAGGAACCGACGGAAACTGGGTTCAGTTCTTCGAACCCGGGAAGGGGTTAACAAGCGAGTACAAGACCGGGGACGTTGTCTGGGCCGTCGACATCTCCCCCGACGGGAGATATGCCGTCGCCGGAAGCGGTGATGGAAACGTCTACTTCTTTGAGAATCAGAAGCTGAAGTGGAGGTACGATACGGGGGCTTTTGTGTGGGGAATTGATCTCGCCGGAAATAGGGTTCTCGCCGGTAACGACAACGGCGACCTAGTGGTCCTCGGTCTCGACGGTTCAGAACTGCTCTCAAAGCACTTCGATGGTCAGGTCAGGAAGGTTTACGGCTCCGACAATATGATGGTCGCCCTAATACTCGCGGGCGACGAGTCGTGGAGTGAAGTGGTCGCCCTCGACTGGAACGGGAACGAGCTGTGGAGGAAGCACTTCGACGGAAAGGTCATGAAGATTGGCTTCGACGGTGAGAACGTTGCCGTTGCAGGTGCGCTCGATAGAGTTGTGCTGCTTGACAAAAACGGGAACGAGGTTTATTCTGTCCCCTTCTTCCTCGAGGCCTTCGACGTCGACACCGCGAAGGGCTACACCATCGTGGCCGGCGGAGACGATGCCCTCTTCATCGGGCCCGATGGGAACGTCCTCTGGGACTACTACCCCAACGAGACCGTTGAGCGGGTCGCCATCTCAAAGGACGCCCGCTATCTTGCCGTTACCCACAGGGTTCACGGGAAGGACATCTGTGAGGGGACGGTCGACTTCGCGGTTCTGGGCGGGAACGTCACTCCCTCTGAAACCACGACGGAAGAAACCGGCAGGACCGGCCTTGGGAACCCACTCGTCGCCGCTGGCATAGTGCTGGCGGTTGTGATACTGGCCCTGTTCGCCTGGAGGGAGATGAGAGAGTGAAGGCTGTAATAGAAGCAAAGAACCTCACCAAACGCTATGGGGACTTCACGGCAGTCAACGGGATAAGTTTCGAAGTAAAGCCGGGGGAGATTTTCGGCTTCCTCGGTCCGAACGGAGCGGGGAAGACGACGACCGTCAGGATGCTCTCGACGCTGACCTCGATAACTGAGGGCGAGGCCTACGTCAACGGCCACGACGTGAGGAGGGAGAGGAAGGCCGTTAAGAAGACCATCGGCGTCGTCCAGGATGTTTCGAACCTCTACGACGAGCTGACCGTCGAGGAAAACCTCCGCTTTTTAGCTAAGCTCTACGACGCTCCCCTTGAGAACGTTTCAAGGCTGATAAAGGACTTCAACCTTCCGGCGAAGAAGAAGTTCGGGAAGCTCAGCTCTGGCTACAAGCGGAGGACTGCCATAGTCGCGGCACTCATCCACGAGCCGCCGGTTCTCTTCCTCGACGAGCCGACCGTGGCTTTAGACGTCCAGTCAGCGAACCTCGTCAGGAACATGATCCAGCTCCTCAACAAGGAGGGGAAGACGATATTCCTCACAACCCACAACATGACCGAGGCGGAGACGCTGCCCCACAGGATAGCCATAATAAACCGCGGAAAGATAGTGGCGATTGGAAAGCGGAACGAGCTGAGAAAACTGGTTGGCAAGGGTGTTAAGGTGCGCTTCCGCGTTGAGCCGCTGAGCAACAGGTTCCTCCGCTTCCTCGAGCCCTACTCGCCGAAGCCCGATGGGGAGACTCTCGTGGTGATGGTCGAAGACCCCGATACCTTCTTGGAGGAGTTCTGGGGACTCAAGAGGGAGCTCGGCTTCAGGGTTCTGCACCTCTCAACGGAACTGCCGAGCATAGAGGAGGTCTTCCTCCAGCTCACCGATAGCAACGAGGACGGGGAAAGGCCCTGCGCCTGCGGGGGGTGCCCGCTGTGAAGGTCGTTCCCATAATCGTCAAGGAGCTCAAGGAGTACATGTTCAAGCCCGGTTCGATAAGCTGGGGCCTGGTGTTCCCCCTGGTCTTCAGTTTAGCTTTCATAGTCCGCTTCGGGGACATCGACCACCTCGCCCCGGGTCTCGTCAGCATCTCGGCCCTCTTCGCAACGACTTCTTTCGTGGCATCTTCGCTCATATTCGAGAGGAGGCTGAAGACCTTCGAGCGACTCCTTCTAGCACCTATCAGCTACGGTGAGATAATCCTCGCGAAGGTTCTCGTTGGAGCCCTCTTCGGCCTCATGGTGAGCGCGATAACTCTGGCCATCGTCAGGTACTTCATGGTCTATCCAGTCTGGAGCTGGCCGCTGACGTTGCTTGGAATACTCCTGGCCAACCTCGCCTTCTCAGCCCTCGGCGTCTACATCTCGCTCGCCGTGGAGAACCCGATAAACGTGATGACATGGCTCAACGTGATAAGGCTCCCCATGATGTTCACGAGCGGGGCCATAGCTTCCCTCACGCTGTTCCCGAAGTGGTTCATAGCGATAGGCCTGATAACCCCGATGACATACTCGGTCGAGGCTCTGAGGTACTCGCTCCTCGGCTACTACGACGTTATAGCCCCCCTCTACTCGCTTCCGCTGATGCTTTTTATGACGCTACTCTTCATGCTCCTCTCGGTCAGGAGCCTGCGGAGGATGTACTAGTCCTCCCACCTTTTATCGAGCCGGAGGTAGAAGAACAGGATTATCATGAAAATCGTGATGTAGTAGCTCCACTGGAACGGTATGACGCCCATTATTCCAAGGGTGTAGACCACCGTGAGGACGAGCACTATTGCCAGCAGAACCCTGTAAAAGGTTTTCCTCTCCATGCTCCCACCAGAAAAAATTGGAGAGGGGGCTTTTAACGGTTGCCCGAAAATGGAAGTTCACCCGGAAGCCGAGGAAGTTGCGTTGCAGACCAGTGGCTGGGGCTGGTAGTTGAACGCCTCCGGGTGGAGGTACTCCGCTATCTCCTCCAGGCCGTGCACTATCCTCGGCCCGGGCCTTACAACGAGGTTCTCATCGCTGAGGACGTAAACACGGCCGTTCTTAACAGCATCAACCTCGGAGAGCGGGCCTGAACAGAGGTCCTCTGGCTTTATCCCCGCGTTCGGCGAGATTATGATGACTTCCGGGTTTCTTGCGATTATCTGCTCCTCGCTGGCCGCACCCCAGCCGCTGACGTCCCCGAATACGTTCTCGCCGCCAGCGAGGCTTATGAGGTCGTTGATGAACGTGCCGTTTCCTCCAGTCCAGTAGCCGTTGTAGTAGCTCAGGAGGAAGAAGGTCTTCACCTTTGGTTTTTCAGCAACCATAGCGGCAACGTAGCTCACCCTGGCCTTCATATCGGCAACGACCGCCCTGGCTCCCCCCTCGCGGTTGGTGACCTCCCCGAGGAGCTCGATCTGGCGGTAGACGTCTTCGATGTTCCTGGGTGAGACTATAACCACCGGCGCTATCTTCTCGAGGCTCTCGAGGATGCTCACCGAGAAGTCGTCCGCTATGATGAGGTCGGGCTGGAGCGAGGCGATTACCTCGAGGTTGGCGTACTTGCCGTAGCCGCCGACGCGGGTTATGTTCTTCACCGCCGGCGGGAAATCGTCGTAGTCGGTGACGCCGACGAGCTTGTCACCTGCCCCTATGTAGAACAGGCTCTCCGTGACGCTCGGCGCGAGGCTGACTATACGCTGGGGCTCCTTCTCGATGATCACCTTTCTGCCCTCGAAGTCCGTAACGGTCAGCGGGTAGCTTACCCTGAATGCCTCGGGGTGGAGGAGCTTCGCGACGGTCTCGAGGCCCTTCACAACCCTCGGGCTCGGGTGTATCAGGTCGTTCTCGTTCTCGATGACGTAGACGTTCCCCTCCCTGGCGGCCTTGGTGTTCGCAAGGGGGCCGTTGTAAACGTCCCGAACCGTCATTCCGCAGTGGGGGGTGAGGATTATAACCTCTGGGTCCCTCTCGATGACCTGCTCAGGGCTGACCGCAGGCCAGCCTACGGTGTCGTTGAAGATGTTCCTTCCGCCGGCGAGTTCTATCACGTCGCTTATGAACGTCCCTCCACCGGCGGTCATGAGAGGATAGTTCCAGACGACGTAGAAGACACCGGGCTTCGGATAGTCTTTGATCGCGGAGCTGATCTCGTTTATCTGTTCTCTAAAGACGGTGACCCTGTAGTCCGCGGCGTTCTCGCGGTTGAACACCTTCCCGAGAAGCTCAAGCGCCCTGGGTATGTCGTCCATGCCGTGGGGGTCAACGACGACGACCGGCGCTATTTTCTCAAGCTCGTCGAGAATAGTCATTGAATAGCTGTCCACGAGTATGAGGTCGGGATTGAGGGAGGCTATGATCTCCAGGTTGGCGTACTGGCCGTAGCCTCCAACGCGGGTGACGTTGCTGACTTCGGGTGGGAAGTCGTCAAACTGGGTTACACCGACTACTCTATCGAAGAGTCCGAGGTAGTAGAGGTCCTCGGTTATACTCGGTGCGAGGGTGACGACCTTCTGGGGCTCCTTCTCAATAGTAACGGTTCTGTTGGCAAAGTCCGTTACGTTGAGGGGATAATACGGCCTCTCAGTCTCCGTTGCCGTTGGGCTGCTCGTGGTTTCCGTTGGTCCGAGGCTGGAGGTCGTTTCTGGGCTGGTGCTCGGCGATGGGCTCTGGGTGGTGGTAGTTTCCCCGCTTATGCAGCCGCTGGCCACGACGGCCCCAAGGAGTAGTATCATGAGCAAGAGCGCGGTTCTTTTCATTTCAACCACCTGGATTATTTGTCCATTGGTGGTTGGGCTTCGGGTATATAAGCTTGTTGGATATTTTTGCCAGGGAATGGTTGGAAAGAAAAGGAGACTACCTCCTTCTCAGGAGGAGGAACGCCAGAACCACAGCGCTCAGGGCGAGAAGACCTACGCCATCGAGTTTCGAATCGCTACCTCACGAGAGCGAGGCGTCCCCCCATAGAAGCACCTCCGGCTCATGCCTTGCCCTTTCCCTTTCCAATCCTGAATATGTCCACGCGGGTTATGATGCCCTCGATCCTCCCCTCCCTGTCCTGAACGAGAACTGCCGGGTGTTCCTCGAGCAGGTATTTGACGACCTCGAGGTCCTCGTCCTCGTTGACTATCGGGAAGGGCTCCTCCATTATCTCCATCACCTTGTGGTCGTAGATGTCCTCGTATTCCAGACTCCGTCTGACGAGGGTCTTCTCCGTGACGGAGCCGACAACCTTGTTGCCCGCTATGACCGGAATCTGGGAGATGTTGTGCTTGTTCATTATCCTGATGACCTTCTCGACGCTTTCGTAGGGCTTTACCGAGAGAACGGGTGAGGACATGACGTCTTTGGCCCTGAGCTGGGCCTTCTTACACTCCAGAAGAGCCTGAAGAATGCGATTGAAGGTGGAAAGCCGGGGATCAACTTTACCGCTCTCGAGCTTTGCTATGTAAGCCTGCGTTACCCCCGCCCTCTCCGCAAGCTCCTCCTGGGTTATCCCGAGCTCCTTTCGGATTCGGCGTATCTCCCTGGGGTCGATCGGCCGGGGTATTGTCACCACGCATAACCACCGGTTATTAATCCCAATTTTGGGTATTATAAACCTTCCTCAGAAGGGCGTCGAAATGTGGGCCGGGTACAGAGGCCCGCGTTCATTCGCTCGCGCGGGTGGATGCTCCCGGCCCTGTGGGCTCGGCGTGAGCACGCTCCGCTCACGGAACCCGATACCTCGCGGAGGCGGGTTGACCGAGCCCGTGCGAGGAGACTTATTGTCCCCTCGCTGTCGGCAGTTAAGGATAGGAGGACGAATTTAAAAACCTGCCCCTCAGGCGGTCGAGATTAGAATGACTCCGACGACCGCCAAGATGAGGCCCTCCAGTATCCTCCTGTTTGGCGGCTCCTTGAGGAGGAATATTGCCAGCGCCGAGGCTATGATGGGGTTTATCGCCGAGACGGGGGCGGCTATCTGGGAACCCACGAGGTTGACCGAGTAAACGAAGAGGTACTGCCCTATGAACAGGCCGCTTATTGCCGCCCCCGTTAGGATGAGCACCTCCCTCAGCGTTATCCTCCTGAGCTCCGGCAGGTACCTAGGCAGGAGGAGGGATATCCCCAGCGCGGCCGACATCATCCTCAGTCCCGCGAGGGCCAGCACGTCTATGTAGCCGGTCAGCCAGTCCATCATAAGTATCGCGAGACTCCACGAAATCGGCGCGAGGATCGCGAAGATGAAGCCCTTCGGGTTAACGCGCTCTTTCTCCTCGGCCTTCCTGACCACGATTATTGCGGTGACGACCAGAACCGCACCGACGATTATCTGGGGGCTTATCTTCCTCCCAAGGAATAGAAGGCCCAGAGTATTGCCCAGAGCGGGTATGTGGATGTTATGGGGACGGTCCTGGAGACCCCCATCATGTTGAGGGCGTGGAAGTAGAAGTAGTCCCCTATCACGAAGCCAAAGAGTGAGGATATAAAAGCCACCAACAGGAGTTCTGGAGGGAGCGCCGCAACTTGCGGGAACGTACCTTTTACCAGGAATATCGCCGCGAACATTATTGAGACTATGTAGAGGCGGACTATGTTGACCGCCACCGGGCTCTTGTCCCTCATGCCAACCTTTATGAGTATCGTCGAGGCCGCCCATGAAACGGCCGAGACGAGGGCCGCCAGGACTCCAAGGATGAGCGCGTTCATGAAGGGGATGGGACGCATTCAGCTTAAAAACTTAGCGTTCAGATGTCTGACGAAATGTCGTCAAGGTTATTAAGTCCCCGGCCAAATTTGAAGCGATGATGACCTCGGCAGAGCTGACGCAAGGATGATGACGATCTTGAGTGCTGATTTGGACTGAAGTACGGCAGAAAAGATGGCAAAGGGAGAAATCAGCGGATGACAACGTTGAGTTTCCTGAGGGCCATGGTGACGCCGTACTCCCTGGACACGTCCTTGATGACCCTCTGGATCGTGGAGGCTATGTCCTGCTTTATCTTGTCGTCAGAAACCCCTGAGAACGACCCGAAGAGCCCTCCAACGTTCTCCCTGAGGAAGCTGGCCTCGATGTCAACGTAGACCGTTGAGCCCTTTATCTCGTGGTTGAGCTTGAGCCACTTGAAGGTGACCCTCGGGACGAGCTTGAGCTCGGCGTGAACCCTGTTCTTGAGCGTCTCCACGGCTGGCTCTATGCGGCTCTTGAGCATTGTCTCCTCGCTTTCCTTTTTCTTCTCCTCCGTGAGGACGGAGAGCTCGTCTATACCTGCCTGCTTGAGGAGCTGTTCCACTTCCTTCTCGAGAAGCGCCTTCTTCGCCAGAATCTCGGCGGCTTTGCCGCTGGTCTCCACCGCGGCCGGGGCAGTTGCGGTTGAGGGGGTGGCTTTCCTGATGGTCTCGACCTCGATGTTGTGGACGGTTATGTAGCGCTTGAGCGTCCTGCCGAGCTCCCTCGCGTGCCTGCTCACGACGTCCTTCGCTATTCTCTGAACCTCGTCGGCGGTCATGTTGGCCTCCGCGACCAGGGAGAGGTTTATCTCGAACTCCTTCCTGCCCTTGACGTCGAAGTGGGCCTTGTCAACCTTTATTCCAGCGCTTTCTATCTCCGTGATAACTGTCCTAGCAAAGGCGCTGAAGTAGGGCCACACGTCCTCGAGGACCGAGAGGACTATCTTCCCGTCCTTGGTGACGTTGGCGGTCTTCTTCTTGTCCTTGTCCAATATTTCCTGCGGCTTTACCTCCTGACCGTCGATGATGATGCTGACGTCCCTGATTATCGGCTTTATCTCAGCCTCCCTGAGGAGAACCGGGGCGTACTTGCTGACGGCGTGGAGCATCCTCTTCTCGGCTATCTCGATGTCCCTCGCACCACCGGTGGAGTTGCCGTAGATATGGACGTTGAGGTAGACGATGCCCTCACCGACGTTGGCGTCGAACTCTATCTTGTTTATCGTGAGGCCCCTTATTCTCTTGGCCTCCTTGAGGAGGGCCTCGGCGTAGGTCTGGAAGGCCTTCTCCGGCACGATTCCGCTCGTGAGGTTTACGACGACTTCTGGCTTCCCTGATGGGGCTGGTTTCGGCTTCTCTACTACAACTGCCTGCGGTGTCATCTGCTGGGTGGCAACCGCGCTTCCGGCCGTTGCTGCGGCGGCGACTTCCCTTTCCTGCGGCTTCTCTTCAAGGGGAGGTTTCTCCTCCACGGGCTTCGCGGGAGGTGCCGGGGGCCCTTCCCCGAGGGCACCAAAGAGCTCCTCCAGCGGGGTCTTTGGAGTCCGGGCGTAAGCATCAACGTTATCCGCGACCGAGAGCTTTAGTTCGAGCTCATCGAGGTCATAAACGTCAACGACCATTGGCTTACCAACGAATGACTTCAGCACTCTGATTGCTTCCTTCCCCGAGAGATTCTGCTTCGTATCAACGACGAGGCACTCGGCGGCGAGCACCTTTGACCTGTCGAGGAGTACGGTTATGTAGTACTTCCCCCCGCCGTCCTTGGTGAATATCTTCAGGAACGCTCCGTTGCCCTTTGAAAGGGCCTTCTGGAGGAGCTCCCTCAGCTCTCCCGCGGAGGTCACTACCACGTTCTCCATGAGTGGGCTCTTGTCCGGCAGCTGCATGCCCATCACCATTAGCTATATATATCCCTCAATGCAAAGAAATCCAAGAGGAGTTTCACCGTCTTAGTATATCGGCGCTTGTATTTAAACATTATTGTGCAAAAAGGTGAGAATCATGCGGGTGCTGGTACTCGGCGGAGGCGCCATCGGAAGGGCCGTATCTGAGTCGCTCAAGGGAGAGTTCGACGTAACGATAATCGAGAAGGATGAAATCAGGGCAAAGGCCCTCGAGGAGAGCGGCTTTACCGTCATCAGGGGGGACTTTTCCTACACTGCGACGCTTCTGAAGGCTGGCATAGAGCGGGCGGAGCTGGTGATAATCACCACCATGAACACCAATACGATAAGAAAGACGATCTACGTCATTAGGACCAACAACAAGGAGGTCCCGATACTCACCGTCCTCCCGGACGACGTCGGTCTCGACGAGCTCGTGTCCCAGATAAACGAGGAGTACGAGGCGGAGGTCAAGGTGGACTACGCCGTTTCCCCGAGGAGCGCCCTGAAGGAGGCCATCATAAGGACCGTCGAGACCATCGGGGAGGGCAAGAACGCCAACCTCCTCGTAAAGAAGCTCAAGGAACTGAAGGCCAAAGGTGACTCCCTTCTCATCCTGATGCATGACAACCCCGACCCTGACGCGATAGCCAGCGCCACCGCTTTGAGCGTCATAGCCCAGACCCTCGGCTTCAAGACTCAGATAGTCTACGGGGGCGAGATAGCACACCACGAGAACCGCGCCTTCGTGAACCTCCTGGGTATCGATCTCAGAAAGGTCTCCCGCGGCTCCTACGAGATGAAGCGCTACCCGTTCATAGCCCTCGTTGACTGCCAGCCGAACGGCAACCTCACCACCCTCGAGCAGGGCGACTATGAGAAGATAAAGATCATCATCGACCACCACCAGATACTCCAGCACCTCCAGGAGCTCATCCCGGAGGATGCTTTCCTCGACATAAGGCCCGAAGTCCACTCCTCATCCTCAATACTCGCAGAGTACCTGAGGATGCTCAACATATCCCTCTCCCCGCTCCTCGCCACGGCGCTCTTCTACGGCATCTACATTGACACCAAGAAGTTCTCGAAGCTCAGCCACGTCGATCTCAAGGCAATCGAGTTCCTGGCCGGAAAGGTGGACTACGAGCTCCTCGACAAGATAGAGCACCCGGACATAAGCACTGAAACGGCCGAAATCCTTGCCAAGGCCATCCTCAACAGGCGCATCTACAAGAACGTCGTCATAAGCAACGTGGGCTTCATAACCAACAGGGACGCCATAGCTGAGTCCGCCGACTTCCTGTTGAGGCTGGAGGGCATAAACACCGTCCTCGTCTTTGGCATCGTTGACGACAGGATAGAGATATCGGCCAGAACGCGCGACGTCAGGGTTAACATTGGGGCCGTTCTGAGGGAGGCCTTTGGGGACATAGGCAGCGGTGGAGGTCATTCGCAGTCGGGAGGCGCTAGGATTCCGCTCGGCATATTCAAGCTCGCCAAGGACAAGGGCTCGCTCCTGAGACTCGCGGAGGAGGCGATAACAGAAAAGTTCCTGGAGGCGCTAAAAGTTAAAGAGGGCTGATCATTCCTCCTTTGCCTTCACCAGTATTATGTCCCCTATCGCTGTAACCCTGTCGTAGGGGACGCCGACCTTTTCTCCGGGCAGTCCGAGGGCGAGGACCTTTCCTTTACCCCTGTCGATTTCAATCAGTATCTCGTCGACGTAGCCGACGTAGTAGCCTTTGGTGTTGTAAATCTGCTTCCCGTAGAGCTTTGAGAGGCGCATCACCATTTTAATCACCGCTTTAGGTTATCGGTGAACGTATTTAAACGTTACCTCCTCGGGATGCTCTTAGCCATCTCAAAGGCCCACCTCGCAAAGAGCGCGAAGAAGACGAGTATCGCACCCATCACCCCGACCATGAAGAGGCTCATCACGGCCCCCGCCTCGCCCTGGAGGGGCTCGTAGCCCCTGAAGGTCAGCATCGCCACGGCAAAGCCGCCGAAGTAGCTCAGGGGCGCGATGAACATGTCCATGTAGTTCTCGGGCCCGATGATTATCACTGCCGCCATCACCACGGCTATGAAGGCGTAGATGCCGGTCGAGCTGACGTCCGTTACCATCCAAAGGGCCGCCAGTAGAGAGGTGGCTAGGAAGCCGAGGGGAAAGGCCGAGGCAGAGGCCTTCAGCTCGAGCCGGTACTTCAGGCTCAGCAGGATTCCAGCAACGAGCCCGGCGTATATCAGATAAACGGCCCTCTCGTTCTCCCCGTTGAGCGAGTAGAGTGAGACGGCGATGGTGAAGCCTATGAAAGAGCCAACGCCGGCCCAGGTCAGCAGGGACTTCCAGTTCGGCTTCATTCTTTCACGACCCTTATGGTTATCTTGGACCCGTCCTCGAGCCCGAGCTCCTTCCTGAGGTACACCGGGGCGACTATCTCCGCTATCTTGGGCGGGTGGACGGTCCTGGAGGGTATCACTATCGCCCCCTCGACGTCCCCGATTCTAACGCGGTATGCCTTGACGTCACCGAAGGTTCTCCCCTCCTTGACAAAGCCTGGCAGAATGACCGGCCTGACGTTGCAGAGGGCGTCGAAAACGGTTCTCGGGAAGAGCACCCTGACGTTGAGAGTTCCGGGGTAAGGCTCGAAGCCGAGGTACTCCTTGATGAGGTGGGAGTACTGCCTCACGTAATAGGCCCCCTCTCCAATGCCCGAGATTACCTCCCCTATTATAACCCCGTTGTAGAGGACGCCGGAGATGGCCTCGCAGAGGTCCTCCAGAAAGGCCAGCCCCTCGGGGGTTATCTCCACGTAGGTCTTCTTGCCCTCGACGGACCTCTCCACGAGGCCCTCTTCTTCCATCTCCTCGAGGAGTCTGAGAACTGACTGGGGGGAAACTCCCAGCTCGTCGGCGAGCTCCCTCATCGTTATCTTGACCCTCTCGCCTATGGCCCCCCTCCTGGAGAGCAGGATGAGCAACTTTATCCTCTTCATGGTTCACCCCTCTTCGAAAGCCTGTCCGCCAGCTTGAGCGGCCTCGGGTAGCTCCCCTCAAGCAGAGGCTCGACGATTCTCACCGCCGATTCCAAGTCGATTAGATGGCCGACGCTTACATAAGCTTTTCCCACCTTCCTGAAGAGTTCCTCCGGAACCCCCCTAAGCGGCCTTTTGGCAACTCCGACCGTCGGCCTTCCGGTGAGGAGTCCTATGTGCGACGCGAGACCATACCCCCTGGGGTGGGCCCTTCCGTGCCCCTCCACGAGGAGAACGTCGAACTCCTCGCCGCGGAGAGCTAAGAGGATGGGCCCCGTCTCGCGCAGGAAGAAGTACGTGGGGATGTAGGACGCGCTCACCTCGGCCTCCACGACCCTTGCCCTCAGAAGCTCACACTCGGGAAATGAGCAGAGAACGAAAGCTGCCCTCGCGAGGTCTTTCCTGTATGAGACGTCCACGGCGGCAACCGTTTTCACGTTGGAAACGTCGAGGGGCCTCTCCACTACCCGTCCAGCCAGCCTCCTCTGGAGGGGGGCTATGAGCTCGAGCTTTTCCCGCCGAATTCCATAATTAGTTAGACCATTAACCACACAATCACCGAATTATGTAATTAATTGCCCGCTTTCCGGTCCTCCAGGGTCTCAACAGTGCTCCTAAGCTGGGACTCGAGCCTGGCGTTGAGCTTCGCCCTCGTCAAATCCTCCAGCGTCCTCTCCAGGATTCCCCTCGCCTGATCCTGCTTTCCCCTCACGTTGACGAGGCCCTTCGGATACTCCAGCGTCATAAGCTCCTCGTAAACGCTCTCCATGAAGCGGTATGTTTCTTCCGCTTCGTCAAGCCTCCCGTCGAGCAGGAGCAGAAGGAAGTGCCTCCTGAGCTCGCCTATGAGGTCGCCGATTCCGAGGGCGTAGTCCGCGTGGGGAACGCCGAGCTCCGCTGGTGAGGGGAATTCGCCTCCCGTCATGTAGGCGAAGAAGAGACTCGCCTCCACGAACTCCTGGTGGGCGCTCTGGACGTAGCCTGTGTGGTAAAGGTCCGGATGCTCCCGGAGCTTTTCCTTCAGTTCCCCCACCTTTTCGCGCACTACTTTCAGCCTCTCGCGGGCTTTCTCGGTCTCCCCGCGGTGGAGGGCCTTTATCGTGTCTCCGCTGAGCCTCACAATCTCGCGCGTGAGCTTAAGCGCCTCCTCCCTGAGGGAGTCCTTCTCGTCGAGGACTTCCCTAATCTCTGCTATTATCTCCTTGAGTTCCATGTTCTCACCGAGGGAAGTTGGGGGAGAA
>JAMOTW010000219.1 GCA_027062125.1 Thermococcus sp. | reverse complement strand
ACTACCATCGATGCCAACGTCGGCGTCACCTACGCGATAGCTGAGCATCCCTGTAAAGAGCTCGGCTGCACCCCGAACCCGCAGAACTACGAGTACAAAGACGGAAAGGCGCTCATCCCGATAAAGATGATTGACGTTGCAGGTCTTGTCCCGGGTGCCCATGAAGGGCGCGGCCTCGGCAACAAGTTTCTGGACGACCTGAGGATGGCGTCAGCTTTGATCCACGTGGTCGATGCGACCGGAAAGACGGACGAGGAGGGTCAGCCCACAGACCACCACGATCCGGTGGAGGACATAGAGTTCCTTGAGAAGGAGATAGACTACTGGATATACGGCATCCTGAGGAAGAACTGGGACAAGTTCGCGAAGAGGATAAAGCTCCAGCACCTCAAGCTCGCCCAGGCGATAGCCGACCAGCTTACCGGAATCGGCGTGACCGAGGAAGATGCTTTCGAGGCCATCCACAAGCTCGGCCTCGACAACGACCCGACGAAGTGGAGCGATGAGGACCTCTTCGCCTTCGTCCGCGAGCTGAGGAAGGTGAACAAGCCGATAATCATAGCCGCCAACAAGGCCGACGCGGCGGCCGACGCCCAGATAGAACGCCTGATAAAGAAGGGGAAGAGCAGGGGCTACATCGTCATCCCGACGAGTGCCGCCGCGGAGCTCACCCTGAGGAAGGCCGCCAAGGCCGGCTTCATAGACTACGTTCCAGGTTCGAGTGACTTCAAAATCCTCAAACCGATGAGTTCCAAGCAGGAAAAGGCGCTCCAGCTGATAAAGGAGAAGGTCCTCGACCGCTTCGGCTCCACGGGAGTCCAGGAGGTAATAAACAGGGCGACCTTTGAGCTTCTCAACTTAGTCCCGGTCTACCCCGTTGAAGACGAGCACAAGCTCACCGATCAGTTCGGGAACGTTTTACCGCACGTCCACCTTCTCCCGAAGGGCTCAACGCCGAGACAGCTGGCGTACAAGGTGCACACCGACCTCGGAAAGACGTTCCTCTACGCGGTGAACGCGAGAACCCACAGGCGCGTCGGAGAAGACTACGAGCTCCAGTTCAACGACATCATCAAGATTGTTGCTACCGCAAGATGAAGCGGCCGAGGAGAATCATAGGGAGGAAAATCACGGGTCCACAGACGGCCTCTTTATTTTCTTCACTGGACGTTTCTTGAGGTGTGCCTTCTTGGGTAGTCCTTGCGCCCTTCCCCTGACGCTCACACGGGTCAAAACCTATCTTCTGGAGGCTCAGGTCGGCAAGATAGACCTCGGAGATATTGTATTCTTTCGCGTACATGCAGATTAATGCAGAGAACTCCATCACCTGCGATTCGTTGGTTAGGTCAGCGTAGCTTAGGGCGAGTATTGAGATGTTGAGGGATTTAAGCTTTTGAATCTGGTTGAACTCCCATTGAAGTTCGCTTTCATCAAAAACCCCATAGAGATCGCTTGAGAAGTTGTAGTATGTTACGAAGTCCTCGAAGAGGACATAGTCAACGTAGGGCGCTATTTCCTCGGCTATTGAGAAGCCCCTGTTGGCGATTATTGTGATGTCGGGATAGCGCTCCCTAATGGCCCTCACGAGATTGACCATTGCGTCCTTTTTCTCGGGATATAGGTCCACATAATCTAGGTTGTCGAGGAAGACCCCATCAAAGCCCTGGGAAAGGATATATGGAACCGCCTCTTCCAAAATTATGCGCTCCCATTCGGCCGACGAAAAGTCCACCACTCCTTCATCCCAGTTCTGGTTTTCTCCTATTAGCAGGCCTTCCGGGAGGTTCTTCGCCCATGGCTCCCAGCCTCCAATGGTCGCGAGGCTGACGTAGCCGACGACGGTGTGGTTAGTCGATAGCTTCGAAACGTAGGTCGAGTTTACGGTAGGTGAGAGGATTATTATGTCGAAACTATCAAGCTCAGGGAACTCTGAGGGGCCTATCTGACCGTAGTAGACCGCGAAGCTTGCTGAGACGCGTGTTGTAAAGATCGAAAAGCAGATTAAAACCAGCAAAACGAAAAACTTGGCCCACTTCACCCCAGCCCCTCCGTCCAGACAATAAACTGCACCTGGCATGGAAACGCTTCCCTCGGAACCGGTGTCCAGTAGTTCGCCCAGTAATTTACCGGCTCAAGGACACCTTCGTGTTCAATTAGGCCAAGACCAGCAACGTGTTGCGGATCTCCAAAGCACACCAACTCAACTTTCGCACCGTTAAGACGTTCTTTTAGGGCCCATATGCGATACTCAACTTTATACGTACCGTCTCCATTGTCCTCAAGCCATGCTTCAACTTTGAACTTTCCCGAGTCATCGACTGGATGAGTCATGCCTTGGGGGTCTACATTTAGCATTATCGTATGTGGTGTGGACAACCCAGTTGCCACACGGAAAACTATTAGGACGATAACAAGGGCCACGGCTATCATGAAAAGATACTCCAGAGAGCCCTGAGATCTGTGACCATTATATTTCATGGATCTCCCGCTTTATATTTTGTGATTTCAAAGTATTTACGCTTTACGACTCTGTTTCCTCGCGGATTAGCTCCTGATAGAGCCTCGGCTCCACGTCCCTCTCCGTCAGACCGAGCTTTTCCGCCACTTCCCAGATTACGTTCTTTGCCTTCTCGGCATCGTCGGAGATGACCTCGATGTCAAGGAAACCCCCGAGTCCCTCCACCTCGCTCAGCTCGAAGGTGACGTTGCCCAGCTTGTAGACGAGGCGGCGCTTTCTAACAACAATGTCCTCTTTGTAACCGAGCCGTTTGAGAATCTCAACGGTGGTCCCGAAGTCCGAGACCTCGACCTCGAGCTCGTCGAACTCCTCGTTTCTTCCGGGATCGGCTATACGCTTGTATGTGAGAAAAGCCTTCCCGAGGTTTGAAATCCTCCTCACCCGGAGGAGTTCTGGAAGGGGAATGGAAAAGTAGACGTCTTCCTGGAGTTCCTCACGGACGAACGAGGCACCGAGGGCCTCTATTGCACCCCTGAGGGAGTTGAAATCCACCCGGAATTTAACCTCTATCTCCATTAGACGCTCACCAGAAAGCCGAGGAGACCTTCCCCCTTGCTGAACTCGTCTATGTGCATTACTTCAACCCTTCTGAGCGTTGGAAGAACCCTGATGGTCTCGTCAACGAAGCGGTTTAGCTTCTCTGGATTCTCCTCGCCGATGAGGGCTATGACCCCGTCTTTGCCGCTTCTGGCCACGACCAGGACGTTCGGGAGCAGGGAAAGGGTCTTCATTATGTGCCGGATGTACCTTTCAAGGAAATCCTCTATTATGGGCGTCTCCGCCTGGATGTACACGAGGGCCAGGGCCTTGGGCTGGAGGTCCTTCCCAAGGACAATTGTATACTTGTCGATGATGTTTCTTTCCTGAAGCTTCTTGATCCTGAAGTGGATCGTCGATTCGGGCCTGTTCAGTCTCTCAGCTATCTCTGATATCGTAAGCCTGGCGTCTTCCTTCAGGATCCGGAGGATTGCCCTGTCAAGGTCATCGAGCTGAGCCATATCAACTCCTCCAACGGGGATATACCTCGTTCTCAATCCCAAGAAGGTCTAAGATTTTTCCAATTATAAAGTTTACCATATCGTCTAAAGTTTTGGGCTTTGTGTAAAATCCTGGAGAGGCCGGCATAATTATCCCACCAGCTTGTGTAACGGCCACCATGTTTTGGAGATGTATTAAGTTAAGGGGAGTCTCCCTCACCAGCAGAATGAGCTTTCGGCGCTCCTTGAGGGCCACATCAGCCGTCCGGGTTATCAGGTTGTCCGCATAGCCGTTTGCGATGGCGGAAAGGGTCTTCATTGAACAGGGCGCTATCACCATCGCGTCGAAGGGGTTCGAACCCGATGCCATAGGGGCGAAGAGGTCGTTCTCCCTGTAATCCGGCGTGAAGTCTACCCCAGTTTCGTGCCTCAGGACCGCGAGGCCCGTTCGGGAGGCAACGGTCACCACGTCGTGCCCCAGTTCCCTCAGTGTCTCGATGAGCCTGAGCCCGTAGATGGCCCCACTTGCCCCGGTTATCGCGACTACCACCTTCATCCCGCGCACCGCATGGATTACGCACACCGGGTTTTAACGTTTTCTGGATGCTCTGACGGCGGTAGGTTTTTATACTGGCTGGAGTACTTCCATAACGGCTGGTGAGTATGGAGAGAGGAATTCCAAGTGTGCTGCTGGAGAGCGCGATTCGAATCGTTAAGGAACTCGGCGGGAAAGCCCTCGTCGTCCTCGAGGACGTGAACCCAGAGGAGCTCCCAGAGGTCGACGTCACCGTCGTCATAGTGGGCTCTTCCTTCGATGTCGAGGACAAGAGGGTGAAGAGGGTCTCAATCCCCCAGAACCTCGATATCAACAACGTCCTCAACCTCATCTCGGCCTTTCTGATAGAGCACAGCATCCTTGGCGAGGGGGACTCCTTCGTCTACGTGACCCGGCAGACCATTGGAATCAAGACCGTTAAGAAAAGCCTCTCAGCAATGAGGGGTTTCTTCGCCCAGAACCAGAACGTCCTCCAGAGACTGCTTGAAATAGCCATAGAACTTAGCGTGGAGGGTCGTGAGGGGACCCCGGTCGGAACGATATTCGTCATCGGCGACACGAGAAGGGTTCTCAGGCACTCGCACCAGCTCATCCCCAACCCCTTCAAGGGACACAGGATCAACGTCCTCGACAGGGACAGCAAGGAGATAATCAAGGAGTTCGCCCAGCTCGACGGGGCGTTCATCGTCCGGGACGATGGCCGAATAGCGGCGGCAGGGCGATACCTTGAGGTGGAGCCCAAGGTGATAGACCTGATGCTTCCACCGGGCCTGGGAAGCAGGCACATAGCGGCCGCGGGAATAACCAAGCTCACGAAGGCGATGGCGATAAGCCTCTCGGAGAGCGGCACGATAAGGATATTCAAGAACGGCCTGATGCTCCTGGAGTACAACCCGAGAATAAAGTACTGAAGAGCTCTTTTTCGAGGTATCACATTTTTAGGGGCCGTTTTGAATCATACACACTCTTTCGCCGGAAATGTCTTGGATTGCAACATTCACCGCGGTGGTTGTTGCGATTTTGAGGGAGAGCGCCAATCGTTCCGAAGAATAATCTTTTATGCTCTTTCGCCAAAGTTCGCGGGTGAGAACCCCGAGCTGGCCAAATACTATCCCGAAGACGACGAGTTCCTGCTGGAGAAGGAGGAGTACGTTCAGCACTACAGAATCTTCTACGAGAAATGAGGAAGGGCCACGGCCCCACCGCATCTTCTCATTTATTCTTCCGCGTCCCACAGCGCCAATCCATTCTCCTGCGGCTTTCTTTCAAGCAGTTCGCCGAGGAGTTCCTGCATGAAAACCTCCGCCACGAAGACTTCTCCTTCAACGAGATGTCCGCCGTAGAGCATGCCATCCGAGTCGCCCAGTGCAACGTGGATGTGGGCGAACGGCTCATCGTCCCTGACACTTATGTTGCCCGCGAGGGATACCAGTTCATAGGTGCCGGTCAGCTCGATGACCTTGTACTCACCTGCATCCTCATCGAAGTAACCTATCTTCGGATTCCTCAAACTCCCGATGGCACTGACAGTGCCTATCAGGACGTTGTTCCTCTTTGCAAATTCGTTTATGAACTTCAAGAGCTCCTCCCCCTCGGGGACGCGGAACAGGAAATTCCTCCCCTTCGAGAACCTCACGCGAATCACCTAAAGTCTAATAAGCGCCTTTGGATTTAACCGTTTGGGTGAGGGGGATGGACATAAAGGAAGCGATCATGAGCGTGTTTCCCGAGATACCCGAACTCGGGGAGGTGAACTTCTCCCAGTACTCCACACCCTACGCGGCGGTGTTGATGGCCTTTGGGGAGAGCGGGAAGAGCGGCCTGAGGGAGTTCGAGGAGTTCGTCATCGGTAGAGGCGGAACAAGGGCAGACGTCGGGAGGTTCCTCATCTCGGTCTTCCAGTATCTGCTCATACGCTACCGCCGCTTCAACGACGGGAGCGTTGAGGTTCCCACCTTCAAGCTCTTCCTGACCCTGAAGGGGTGGCTCAACGAGAACGGCTTCGTAAACGACTACCGCAGGATCCTTCACTCCTTCGTGGGCTATATCGTGGACATCGCGGAGAGGATAGCCGAGAAGAGCGACTGTGAGATGGGAGTGGCGTACATGAAAACGGCCTACTTCCTGACCCTCGAGGCCGAGGAGACGTTCGAGGAGGAGTACTTCCAGGAGCTTAAGGAGAAGACCAGGGAAATGCTGAAATCACTCTACGAGAAGTGCGGCGTTGAGGGGGATATACCCGAAAAGAGGGAGAGGGGCTGCTAAGCCCTCCCCTCCTCGAGCTCCTTCTTGAAGTACGCGTACATTGCATCGTACAGGTAGAACTCCTTCTCGAGGGTTTCATAGTCGTCCCTGCATATCATCCGGTAGCCCCTCGCGAGTATATCGAGGGCAACCGCCAGGGGCTGGGGATTCTCCACATGCGTGTCGGCTTCCCTCACTATCTCAGCAATCTTCAGAACGGCCGGGTCGGTTATGTTGTACCTTTCGACGAACGCATCAAAGGAGCATTTTCCGTCGTGATGGCCGAGCTCAACGCCATTGAAGTCAAAGGGAATCCCGTCGGTTATCGTCGCCGGGTCCGTATCGCGGGGCACAAAAACAAACTCCGCGTTGGGGTCGATGAACCGCTTTATAAGCCACGGGCACGCCACGCGGTCAACGTGAACGTGCTCCCGGGTCACCCACTTCATAACATCGCCTCAATACAGGATGACGATCATACTATTTACGGGTTTTGAAAGAAAAATCGGAAGCCGGGAAAGTTCCTTCAAAGACTACCTCTCGAGCGTTACCTCCGCGTAGCTCCTCGGATCCTCCCATATCTTAACCCTTATCTTCCTCACGTTGTCCCCGGCCTTCTCCGCTATCCTCTCGGCGAACCACTCGGCAATGTACTCCGCCGTAACGTTGGGCTTGTCAAGGACGACCGCTTCCTCCTCGGGGAGCTCAAGTCTCTTACCGTTCTTCTCTATGATGAGCGTTCCTTCCCTTCTCCCCGCCACCCAGTCCTCACTCACCAGAATCCGGTGGTCAAGGAGCTTTATGAGCCTGCTGAGGTGGTTGAAGTCGAATATCATGCCGTTCTCGTTGAGCTCGCCCCATATCTCGACGTCGACGTTGTAGGTGTGGCCGTGTATGCGGAGGCACTTGCTCTCGTAGGGGAGCGCGAGGAAATGTGAGCTGTCGAAGTCCTTGTGCCAGCCTATCTTTCTCTCAGAGATTCTAAACCCCATCTTTCTCACCGGGTTAACTTGGGATGGAATGGTTATAACCATTACTGGGCGGATTCGTGAAGGCAAAGGGCATGGGAAAACCTATAAAGCGGGTCGCCGTAGGGTATCCGATAGCCATGCCGATGGGAATGGGACAGGGTTGGGGCCGCGGAAGGGGCAGGAGAAGAAAGAGGAGGATGATAGGGTTCATCCCCCCGGTTAGGCATTTCTATCCAGCACTGCCGCCCCTCGGACAGCCGAAGCCGCCGATTTTCATGACGTACGAGGAGTTTGAGGCCCTTAGACTCGTCGATTATGAGGGTTTGACCCAAGAGGAGGCTGGAAAGAGGATGGGGGTCTCCAGGGGCACAGTGTGGAGGGCCCTCAATTCCGCCAGGAAGAAAGTGGCCCAGATGATTGTTGAGGGGAGGGAGCTGGTAATCCTCCCCCAGGGCAACGAAGTCCCCAAAGGAACGGCGGGAGAAGGAGAATAATTGCTCTAATTTTAGAATTCTATGTCGGTAGCGCTTGTCTGGGCGATTAAAGCCGCTGTGGTTCCCACCCAGTTTTTAGGGTACCCTAATTTCATGCCGGATGTTATCCCTCAAATTTTCAGGTGAAGTGTGACTATATAAAAATGTCATTTTAATAATTAAGATAAAAAGTCAAAATATAACTAAATACAAAAGTCTAAATAGCAATATTCTTATCCAAAACAAAAATGACTAATAAATTTAACAATAAAAATACTTTTTAAATAAGTAGAAAATCAAAAAATCTACTATCTAAAGGAATAAATCCTCAGTGGGGAGTACACAAATGAACATCCAGAGAATCTTCGAAGAGTACCATCACGAGGATACCAATGGAAACGGATAATTCTCCAAAATAAGCCCGATCATACAGACCAAAAATGAGTTACAACCAAAAGTAGTTATCAAGGGCCTGCGTGAGGGAATACACACGCGGTATATGACCGGTTTCGAGGAGGTTCTGACACCCGAAGAACTTGTGTTTACTGACCCCTCCATGACGAGGAAGCGTTATTATACCCGCTGAACCTCTCCGCAAATCCCCGCGTATAACCGACACCAACAAGCGGCGTTCTATGGTTCAATCACTCACACAGGAGGTATGGAGAACACGCGGCTGTCAGCGGTCACGTGCTGAAATCACCGCCAGGGGGAGAGACCGCTTGGGAAAACTAATCCGACCTGTTCCACGGGGATTGTCACAAGGGTCGGTGCACGTGAGCAGGTTGAAGCGGTACTTCTCCATCTCCTCGATGGCGAACTTTATGAGCCTGTGGAGCCTGCTGAGTATCCACGTGCGTATTTTCCACATACTATCCACACGCGTATTTTAATGAGACATCTCTTAGAATGGTCAACTGTGTACTTAAAAATTAGATATAATGTACCTTATATCTAATTTGTGTGAACACAAACATGCATCGGACGGATCGGGCAGGAGGCACAACCCTAAATAGACCGATTAATGGACCGGCATATAGTCAACCAGCACGATAGATCGAACAAAAACCTTCATGTAACAGTCACTAAACCGCACATTTAAGCTGATGCCCATACCGACATCAGCCCAAGTAAACGCATACACTACTAAACCAGAACGCTAAAGGCGTATAGTATGGTTGGCAAGGAGCACGGGGAGACCTACGGGGGGCTCTCTGCATCCAGGAGAAGATAACCTCTGACCGCACAGACAGGAATAATGGCGGAATGACCCCACCAGCAACCAACTACACAGATGCCGCCGGTTTAGACGGCAGGTAGAAGGTTCTGAGGGTTGCTTCTGGGAAAATTAGTATCGTATGGCACCAAAATCCGTGTCTGCCATGATGTATTGGGATAGAGTTCATGAACTCACACCCAGAAACAATCACTGCAAACTCCGCCCGCATTATAACCACCTTAAATCGTAACCGAATTTGATGATAAAGATGCCCGCTCTCACAACCCAAAAGACTGCATTTTGGAAAGGGGCTCAGATGAGAGTACTGGTGCTCCTTCTCTTTGGTTCTACCTTAAACAACGTGTACATTGTGCACGTTTTACTTTGCAAAATAGTTGAAAATCCAAAAATATTAACATTTTTAATAGTAATTTAATTAACTATTTATTCCACACAAATATTAACGTTTATAAATTTTAGTTAAATGACATGTTAAAAATATAAAAAATATAAATTTTCAGAAATATTTTTACGAGAATTCCCAAAAGTCAAAAATAATCAAAAAATTTGAGGGTCAATCAGCGCATGAGAATGAAACACACAAAAGAGAATAAGAAAGCTAGAAAAAGGTATTAAAGCTCTTAACGACCTTCTTCAAGCTCTTTCTCCCCTATAAAGGCAATTACGTTGTTCACTATCTGAGGCGCCAGTCCAATGTAGTTCTCGGGCTTTAGGGAAGCTATATCCTCCTCGCTGAGGAACTTTCCAACCTCCTTACTCTCCCTCACGACCTCGAGGAGGTCCCTTCCCTCACGGAATGCCTTCATAGCCAGCCTCCTCACGAGTTCATGCGCCTCCTGCCTCCCCATGCCCTTCTCAGCGAGTTTGAGCATCAAAGGCTCGGCCATTATCAGGTTGTTAGTCATGTAGAGGTTGCGCTCTATGTTTTCGGGGAAGAACTCAAGGCCGCTCAGGACCTTTATGGTGTTCTTCAACATCTCGTCAAGAAGGACAAAGCTCTCCGGGAGGATAACCCTCTCCACGGAGGAGTTCGTGAGGTCCCTCTCGTGCCAGAGCGGGTTGTTCAGCAAAACTGGAATCACGTTGGAGTAGAGGATCCTGGCGAGGCCGCTCACCTTCTCGCTCCGTATGGGGTTCCTCTTGTGGGGCATCGTTGAGGAGCCCACCTGCTTCTTCCCAAAGGGCTCGCTGATCTCTAGGATTTCAGTCCTCTGAAGGTTTCTAATTTCGAGGGCAATCTTATCGAGGGTTGACGCGACGAGAGCAAGGAACATTATCAGCTCGGCGTAAACGTCCCTCTGAATTATCTGGTTACTTATCCTCACGGGCTTTAGCCCGAGGTCTTCCATGACGAGCCTCTGTATCTCAAGGCCCTTATCGCCGAAGCTCGCCATAGTGCCAACTGCCCCGCTCATCTGGCCGACGAGAACCCTTTCCTTGAGCTCGTTAAGCCTGTCGATGTGTCTCTGAACCTCGTCGAGCCATATTGCGAACTTCATGCCGTAGGTCGTTGGAACCGCGTGCTGGCCGTGGGTTCTTCCTATGCAGACGGTATACTTGTGATCCTCCGCGAGTTTTTTCAGAACCGACCTCAACCTCTTCAGGTCGTCCTCCACTATGGCGAGGCTCTCCTTTATCAGGAGTGCATTGGCAGTGTCTATTATGTCATTCGAGGTGGCGCCGAGGTGGATGTACTTCCCGTGCTCGCCGCAGACCTCGCTTAAAGCTTTGACGACGGCCATTATATCGTGGTGTATCTCGGCCTCTATCTCCTTGACGCGCTCCGGCTTCACCCACTTCGTGTTGGCCCTCTCGGATATTACCCTTGCACTTTCCTCGGGTATGTTCCCAACCTTTGCGTGGGCCCTCGCCAGCGCGGCCTCAACGTCGAGCAACTTCTGGAGTTTGTTCTCCTCGTCCCATATACGGCGCATTTTCTCGCTCCCGTAACGGTAATCTATTGGATGAACGGCCATCTTATCACCAAAAACATGGCAATTTTAAACCCTTAAAACCTTTCGCTTGACATGAATCTGCAGGAACATGGTTGGTCATTTGATTCGCTCATCGGAGCCACAGGAGTGTTCAATAACGCTATTAAACGACCGAAAAGTATTTAACCGGAACCCAACGATAGCCTAACGACAAAACTTCCGGAGGTGCCAGAAATGGCTGAGGAGCACGTCGTCTACATTGGAAAGAAGCCGGTTATGAACTACGTCCTCGCTGTGATAACCCAGTTCAACGAGGGCGCCAAGGAGGTCAGCGTTAAGGCTCGCGGTAGGGCTATCAGCAGGGCCGTTGACGTCGCCGAGATCGTCAGGAACAGGTTCCTCCCAGAGGTCAGGGTCAAGGAGATCAAGATCGGCACCGAGGAGCTCCCGACTGCCGACGGCAGGACCGCCAACACCTCGACCATCGAGATCATCCTTGAGAAGCCGTGAATTTAGGCTCCCTTTCCTTTTCCTTCGGCTCTTCTGGACGCTTCAAGTTGAGTTGAAGTCGTGAAAAGCTTTAATACGTTTCAGCAGTACATCACTTAGGTGGCGCGCTTGGACTATGAGACGATAGATATACATGATGACCGGGCGAAGGAACTCGCTCAGATTCTCGTGAACGACAAGGCGATAGCAATTCTCCATCTCATAGAGGAGCGTGCGCTTTCGATAAGCGAGATCTCCCGGGAGCTCAACCTGCCTATTTCTACCGTTTCGTACCACATAGACAAGATGCTCAACGTGGGGCTCGTCGAGGTCGCCGGGAAGAAGTATGGGAAGAGGCTTCAGGAGGTCAAGCTCTACAGGGCCTCCAACAGGCCCATACTCCTAGTCCCCAGAAAGAGCTCCGCCAAGGTGAAGAAGAAGGCGATAATGAGTTTTGAGAAGCTACACGTCATAAGCTTAGGCCTGGCCGGCCTGGTTGCGGCGGGTGTTTACGCGGCCGCGAGGAGAGCCTTAACTCCAATGAGTGGCAAGTCGTCCGAGGTAGTGTTCTCTTCCCCGGATAACATTACCGTAATGTCGACTCCCGAGAGGGCCCTCGTTCCAGCGGCAACCAACGCGAGCACTAAGGCAATTCTTCAGTCCACAAGTGAAACACTGAGTTCAACCTCACCCCATCCAAGCATGTGGTCCCATCCGACCGCATTGTCCGCCGGTCTGGCCGTTGCGGCTTTTGTCTTAACGTTTCTCCTGGTTTCGTACATTTTGAAGCGCAGGGGATGAAGAAAAGTTTTTTAAGTTCCCCTCCCAACCCCCGTTGGCGAGGTGGTAAAATGGCACCGAGAATAGCCGTGAGCCAAGTGGTTAAAAGGAAGGCAGTGATCGTCAAGCCGAACGATACCGTCCACAAGGTCGCTAAAATTCTCTCAAAGAACAGGGTGGGCAGTGCCGTCGTTGTCAGGGGGGACGAGATAGTTGGAATCATAACCGACAGGGACATCCTCGACAAGGTGGTGGCCAAGGGAAGGGACCCCAAGACCGTCAAGGTTGAGGAGGTCATGACGAAGAACCCGGTGACCATCGAGGATGACTACGACATACAGGACGCAATAGACAAAATGATGGACAAGGGCATAAGAAGACTCTTAGTAACACACCTTGGAAAACCCATTGGCTTCGTCACGGCCGCTGACCTGCTCTCAGCCCTCAATACCTACAGCAGTGAGGAGGAAGAAATGAGCGAAGAGACCGAGGTCTATGGAATCTGCGAGCTCTGCGGACAGTATGGCCCGCTCTACAAGGTCTACATCGAGGGCGGCGAGAAGTGGATATGCGAGAGCTGTAAGGACAGCCTCAATCTCTGACTCCCTTCAGTTCTTTCATAACTTCGTCCATTACCTCAGCGAAGGCTCTGTTTCTGTTCTCGACGCTCAGCGTGTAGAGTTTCCCGAGGGGACGGAACTTATCGGCCATTCTTCTGTGAACAACCGCTAAGAGAGGCTTCTCCGACTTCAGGACTTCCCCTATAATCCTTGCGAACTCATCGCTCTTGTACTCCATCGGACCGATTTCGTCTATGACTATCAGGTCGGCCTCAACAAGGGCACGTTTTATCGCTGAAACACCGACGCGGTTTATCTCATCGATGTGGACAACGTACTTCCCAAAGGGAACGCCCGGAAGGTGCGAGGTTCCGCGGAGGCTCGCGAGTGTTCCCTCCTCCCCGTTGTCGAGGGCGGTAATCCTGAATCCCACACGCCTTCCTCCCCTCCGCACTTCCCGCGTTATCATCCCGCCGACGAGGTAGCCCCAGCGGTCGGCTTCTTTAGCAACCCTCTCCACGAGCGTTGTCTTTCCAACACCGGCCGGCCCGGTAACGAATATTCTCAGCGTCATTTCAACCACCGAAGGAGATTTAAGCTCGAGCCTTAAACCCTTTGGGGTGGTGGTTATGGAAATAAGGTACAGACCGGAGGAACTCACGAGGCTCCCGAGGAGCGTGACCTACGAAACCGGAAAGGTCATCATGATCGATCAGAGACTCCTGCCCGGGGAGTTCAAGACGATTGAGCTGACGACCGTTGAGGAGGTGGCGGAGGCTATAGTGACTATGAAGGTCCGCGGTGCCCCAGCGATTGGAGCTTCAGCGGCTTTCGGCCTGGCCCTCTACGCGGACACAACGAAGGCCAAAACCAGGGACGAGTTCATGGACGGCTTTTATCATGCATATGACAGACTGAAGAACACGAGGCCAACCGCTGTGAACCTCTTCTGGGCCCTCAACAGGATTAAGAGGCTCGTTGAGGAGCACCTTGAGAGCCCTCTGGAGGAGATTAAAAAGCTCATCGTCGCTGAGGCGCAGAGGATAGCGGACGAGGATGTGGAGGCCAACCTTCGGATGGGTCACTACGGAGCCGAGGCCCTGCCCGAGGGCAACGTTCTCACCCACTGCAACGCGGGGAGCCTGGCGACCGTTCAGCTCGGAACGGTTGGGGCGGTTCTGAGGGTCATGCACCGCGATGGGAACCTCAAGCTCCTCTGGGTGGACGAGACGAGGCCGGTCCTTCAGGGAGCGAGGCTTAGCGCCTGGGAGTACCACTACGACGGCATTCCGCTGAAACTGATAACCGACAACATGGCAGGCTTTGTGATGCAGCAGGGGAAGGTTGACGCGATAATCGTTGGTGCCGACAGGATAGTGGCCAACGGCGACTTCGCCAACAAGATAGGCACCTATACTTTGGCTGTTCTCGCCAAGGAGCACGGGATACCGTTCTTCACCGTCGCGCCGCTCTCGACGATAGACATGAACCTGAAGAGCGGAAAGGAGATACCCATAGAGGAGAGGAAGCCGGAGGAAGTTCTCACCTGTGGCGGTTGCAGAATCGCTCCAGATGTGGATGTCTACAATCCGGCCTTCGACGTCACCCCGCACAAGTACCTGACAGGCATAATAACCGACAGGGGCGTCGTTTACCCGCCCTTCGAGAGGAATTTGAAGAGGCTGTTTATGGGGTGGGCTACCCCTTAAAAACAATCTAAAAGTAGTTTCAAATATTTTTATTCTTTCTATGCACTCCCATCAAGACGTAGACAAGAAAAAACAAAAGTTTTATTAACTCCATTAACAATGTAATGCTCGGAAATCGTAAGTTTATACTATGGAGGGAATTTCTATGAGAGTTAAAGGGGAGTTTAGATTCTATAATGTCGGCCAAGGTCTGTTTTACACTGGTCGTGTGTATCCCATAGACAAGAAGGATAAGAGGATTACATTTGTATATGACATTGGAGGTGATCCAAAATATATTAAGAGAGCCGTTGAGATTTTCAAAAAAGATGCTAGTTATAGAGTTAACATCTTGGTTTTGTCTCACTTACATTGGGATCACATAAATGGACTATATCAACTGTTTAATGGGAAAAAGGCCGCAAAAGTGGATAAAGTGGTGTTGCCCTATTTGTATCCTCACGAGAGACTTATCCTGGCCTTGGAAATTTTGAGTTCAGGAGAAGTAGGTAGTACCATTCCTATGTGGTACATTGAGTTCTTAAGTGACCCCGTGGAATGGTTAGTCCAAAAGGACATTAGAGAAATAATCTTCATACGCGGT
>JAMOTW010000218.1 GCA_027062125.1 Thermococcus sp. | reverse complement strand
AATCCTCAACATAATCCCAGCTTACCCCTTCAGGCCGAACGACGAGCGCGATGTTAGGGCTGCGGAGAACTACGACTACTTCCACAACAGGCTCTTCCTCAACGCCGTAAACGAGGGCAGGATTGACCTCGATCTGGACTGGAGCGAGGTGAGGATAGGCCACCTCGCGAGAAACGACTGGATTGGAAACAACTACTACACGAGGGAGGTCGTTAAGTGGGTCGAACCGAAGTTCGAGGAGCTCCCGATGGTGAGCTTCGTCGGCGTTGAGGGCTACGGCTACTCGGGCAACCCCAAGAGCGTCTCCCCCGACAACAACCCGACCAGCGATTTCGGCTGGGAGGTCTATCCGAAGGGTCTCTACGACTCCACGCTGGAAGCGACGGAATACGGGAAGCCCGTTTTCATAACCGAGAACGGTGTCGCCGATTCAAAGGACGTTCTGAGGCCAAGGTATATAACCGAGCACGTAGAGCAGGTCAAGGGGCTCATCGAGAACGGCGCCGATGTGAGAGGTTACTTCCACTGGGCGCTCACGGACAACTACGAGTGGGCCATGGGCTTCAAGATACGCTTCGGCCTCTACGAGGTTGACCTCATAACCAAGGAGAGAATCCCGCGCAGGAAGAGCGTCGAGACCTACCGGAGGATCGTTAGGGAGGGGTTGGAATGAAGACGATAGCCGTTGATGAGAGCACGTGGAAGAAGATAAAGATGCTCAAGGACAAGCTCGACGCGAGGTCGTACGACGAAGTCCTCCAGAAGCTCATAGAGACCTGGCACCTCGTCGAGCTCGACAAGAAGGTCGACAACGTTATAATGGACGACGAAGAGGCGGAGATGCTGATAAACCTCCTTGAAAAGAAGAAGGGGAGTTGAAGATGCCCCTGCCCCTTGATATAACCTTCGACAGCAGAGCGTTGTTGAAGATGCACACCGCGAGCAGGAGGAGGCAGCTGGAGATAACGCTGGCGAAGTTCAACGTTTCCATCTCCATCATCACACTCTACCGCTACCTCTCCGTCCGCGCGTACCTGAAGAAGAACGTCGAGAGGGAGCTCCAGATTCTTAAGGATATCTACACGGTGGTCCCGCTCAACGACGAGATAGTGGTTAAGGGGGCAATGATAGAGGCCCACCTGCTCAAGAAGGGGAGGATGCTCGACCTCGAGGACATACTTACCGCGACGACGGCGATACACACCGGAAGCCTCCTGATAACAGACGAGCCCGAGAAGTACGAACCGATAAGGCAGTTCGGCCTTGACACAATGCACCTCGACAAGTTCCTGAAAGAACTGGAGATAATGGTGAAGATGGAGCTCGGTTAAACCAGCTCCGCGAAGGGGGTTATGTGCAGGAACAGTGCCGGGAAGAAGCGCAGGCCTTCGGCGTACTTTACTCCCGCTTTTTTACCGTAGTACAGCCCAACCGTTCTCAGGAAGGGCTCCCACTTCTCCCAGACCTCGTCGGTGAACTGGCTCCTGTGGGCCCTTATGGCCTTTAGCTTCAGCTCCATGACGTCGGTTATGTCCACGAAGTAGTTCGGCCGCGCGGTATAGTAGAAGCCGAGGACGTCAACCTGATGGGGCTTTAGGCCGGCGTAGATGTCGCTCCTGGCCACGTTAGGAAGCTGGGCAAAGGCTACCGCATCGACCCCCATGAAACCGGCCCGCCTGTGGTCAGGGTGACCCTCGTAGGGCAGCCACGGATCTGGAAGAAGAACCGCTTCCGGCCTTTCGGCGCGGATTACCTTCACGATCTCGTTCCTCACAGCCGGAGTGTAAGCGAGCTCCGTGTCCCTGTTGTCGAGCCAGAGTATTTTCTCAACTCCCAGCATCCCTGCGCTCTCTTCCTCCTCCCTCCGCCGTATCAGGGCAAGCTCGTGGGAGGATAAGCTTTCATCGGTCGTTCCCATAGAGCCATCGGTTAGGCAGAGGTAGACCACCTCGATTCCAGAGTCTGTGAGCCGCTTTATAGTCCCGCCGAGGGCGATGGCGCAGTCGTCCGGGTGCGGCTCGATGCAGAGGACCTTTTCAACGTCTTCGAACGGGTTTGAGAGGTCGAACTCCAGAACTTCCTCGAGGAGCCTCTTGAAAGCCGCGTCGAAGTCGTTTATCTCCTCGAACATCGCCACCACCGTTATAATCAGGACTGAAATTATAAAACCCTTCAGATATATAAACCCACCGGTGGGGCCGAGAGCCTTATTAAGCTGGAGTGCCAACGGAATTGGGGGTGAGGGGATGGACGAGATGCTGGAGCTGGCGAGGGGCTTTTATAGGGACGAGTACGCCGATTCGGTTCTCTACGCCCAGCTCGCAAAGATTGAAAAAGACGAGGAGATAAAGAAGGAATTTCTGCGGCTCTCGAACATAGAGTCAAAGCACGCCAAGTTCTGGCACGATTTCGTCAGGGGACACGGGGGAGAGCTCCCAAGGCCCAAAGTCGGCAGGCTCTCAATCTTTGGCACCAAGCTCCTCAGAAGGCTCCTCGGCCCGGGGGCCGTGGCTTCCCTACTCGAGATGGGCGAAAACAGCGCGATACAGAAGTACTTCAAGTACCTCACGACCTACGCGGAGGGGTTCACTGACGAGGAGATGGAGAGGATAAAGGACGTCATACTGGACGAGCTTGAGCACGAGAAGTTCTTCTACGAGAGCAAGAAGCGCTTCCACGTCGAGAACATAAGGGACCTCGTCCTCGGAATGAACGACGGCCTGGTTGAGATTCTCGGAGCCGTCACCGGCCTTTCTGCGGTCTATCCGAACAACCCCCAGCTCGTTGGAATAAGCGGTCTCATCGTCGGCGTCGCTGGAGCGCTCTCGATGGCCATCGGTGCCTTCATCTCGGTCCGCTCCCAGAGGCAGGTGAACGAGGCGATAAGGGAGAGGATGGAGGTTCTCTTCAAGGTCTCGCCGGGGAGGGTGAAGGAGGAACTTGTTTCGAGGCTGGTAGACGGTGGTGTCCCTGAGGACATCGCCGAAAAGACCGCGGAGGAACTGGCCCAAAAAGGAGATGCGGTGATGAAGCTCCTCATTCCAGAAACGGAGGAGAATGAACTCCGTTCCGCGCTCTACACCGGCCTCGCATAC
>JAMOTW010000217.1 GCA_027062125.1 Thermococcus sp. | reverse complement strand
AAAGCTGATCGAACTCGAGTACGGGGGAAGGCGATTCTACATGCGCGCCCTTCCGAGCAGGAGAAAACCTTAATTATTCGGGAAGCTAGTTTACCGGGGAGGGCCATGTGCGAGTACACCTACGAGAACGGGCAGAGGTGCAGGTTGAAGCCCATAGAGGGCTCCGCCTACTGCCCCCTCCACATCCCCTACGACGAGGGCGAGAGGCTTTTGGGGGATGAGATAAAGAGGGTGAAGGAGGAGGCTTTTCTTAAAAGGCTCAGGGCGGGCCAGACCTATTTTGAGGGCGTTTACCTCTACGACGTCAAAATAAGCGATTTCAAAGCCGAGAAGCCGATAGTCTTCAAGAACTCCACGGTCAAGACGATACTCTTCGACTCTGTCGACGTCCCAGGGATAACCTTCTACAACTCCCAGGTGGGGAGAATCGTCCTCTTTGAGAGCCAGGTTGGTACTTTCCTCCTCCACGGCTCCCACGTCTTCGGGTTGAACATCCTCAGGGTGCGCTTCTCCAACTCCGTTTACGTCAGGGACTCCAGCGTCCGCTACGTTATGATAAACTCGACAGAATACGTTGGAACCGGCGAGAAGAGTGAGGAGGAGTACGGTGAGAAGAAGACGCTCGGAAGGATAGAGCTGAGCAACCTTCGCGACGTGAGGAGGATTGGAATAAACGTCCGCTACCCCCTGATGAGGCGCATCCTGGAGGAGCACGGCATAAAACCCGCCTCCTCATCCGAGAGGAGCGTCAAGGTTACCGCTTTAGTTCTCAGGGACATGGATTTCGATCAGGCCGCGAGGTTCAAGAGGCAGGTTCGCCTCAGCGTTCGTAGGTTCCACGGAAACCTCGTGCTCGAGAACCTCAACATCTTTGGACACGCCGAAATTCTGGGAAGCTGGCTCAGGAATCCCGAGTTCGTGCACACCAGGGTCATGGGCAACTTGATATTCCGGAAGGTATCTTTCCACGGCGACTTTGCCTGGAACTCCACGGTTCTGCCCAACATTCCGGTTGAGCTCAACGTCGAGGGCTTCGTTGAGGTCGAAGAGTGCAAGTTCAAGAGCCACCGCGCGGCAGAGGTGCTCTACCGCCTCGCCAGGATAAGCTGGGAGAGGAATGGTGATTTTGACAGGGCAGACGATTACTACTACCTCGAGATGGTGGCCAAGAGGAACTCCCGGCTGAGTGGCAGGAGAAAGGGAGTTAAAAGGCTCCTCCTCAGGCTGGAGGAGCTCTTCGAGTGGCTCTTCGCTGATTTGACCTGCAAGTATGGAACCGACTGGAAGAGGCCCATACTCATATGGCTCGCCGCGGTCAACGTCTTCTTCCCCATCCTCTACCTCCTAACGGAGAGCGTCGAGGGCCTCTCAAGTACGATGGGCATCCTCGACTACGAGTACTTCAGCATCGTAACCGCTACAACACTCGGCTACGGAGACTACCACCCGATAGGTATGGGCAGGGTGATAGCTTCGGTTGAGGCACTCTTCGGAATGTTCATGTGGGCGGTGTTCCTGACGGTCTTCGCGAGGAAGTACATGAGGTGAGAGGATGATAGGGCTCATAATAAACCCGATAGCGGGAATGGGCGGGAAGGTGGCCCTAAAGGGGACCGATGGTGTTGTTGAGGAGGCCGTGAAGCGGGGGGCGAGGCCGATAGCTCAAGACCTCGTGAGGCTCTTCCTCAGCGAGCTGAGCCAATACGAAGAGGTGGAGAAAGTAAAGTTCCTCACCGGCCCGGGGCCGCTCGGGGAGAACGTCCTCAGGGAGTTCAATTTTCCCTACGAGGTTATCAGGCACAGGGAGATAGGCTTTCGGGAAGTTGAGGGGATTGAGCTTCCCGACACCACCCCCGAGGACACGAAGGAGCTCGCGAGGAGAATGATTGGAAAGGTCGAGCTACTCCTCTTTGCCGGCGGCGATGGAACCGCCAGGGACGTTGTTGAGGCCGTTGATGAGAGGCTCCCAATCCTCGGTATCCCCACCGGCGTCAAGATGTACTCCGGGGTTTTTGCAACATCACCCGAGGACGCGGCGAAGCTCCTCGTAGAGTTCCTCAGGGGAAGGGCGGGGCTTGAGGAGAGGGAAGTCAGGGACATAGACGAGGAAGCCTACAGGCACGACGAGGTTAAGGCCAGAACCTACGGAAAGGCCCTCGTTCCGGTCGTTGAGACCCTCGTCCAGGGGAGTAAGGAGGGAATCCCCCTCGATGAAGAGGCGGAGCTTGAGGCGATAGCTGAAACCGTTGCAGAGGAGATACTTGAGAACGATGGAATATACTTCCTCGGCTCAGGCTCGACGATAAAGAGAATAAAGGACTTGCTTGGAATAGATGGGACTCTCCTCGGCGTTGACGTGGTCGAGGTTAAAGATGGGGGGGCCAGACTCCTCGTGAAGGACGCAACAGAGAAAGACCTCCTCAGGTTTGTTGACAGGAACCCCAAAATCGTCGTTACGGTCATCGGGGGCCTCAACTTCCTCTTTGGCAGGGGAAACCAGCAGTTCTCGGCGGAGGTCCTGAGGGGGGTTCCGAAGGAGAACATCCTCGTGGTCGCGACTCCCTCAAAGATAGCCGGCGGCGTTGTCAGGGTCTACACCGGGGACAGCGAGGTCGATGAAAGGCTGAGGGGCTACATACGGGTGAGGCTGAGCCCCTGGATGGAGAGGATGGTAAAGGTCGTTTAGGTGGACGAACCAGAAGCCGTTTATAGAACCTTTTCCTATCCTTAACCGGTGAGATGCATGAAGTACAGCCGCATAGCGGTCAGACTTTTTGAGAGAGAAGGTGAGGACGTCTTCTACGACCCCGTCTATCACGGCAGAACTCTGAAGGTCTTCGGCATGGACGAATGGCCCGGAAAGGCCCTCGAGTATTTTGCAGGGAAATATCGGGAGATGGGCTACGAAACGGTGATCTTCGACACCGCCGGGACTTTCCCGGAGGAGGGCTTTGACACGGTCATCAAGGTGGAGGATGGAAAAGGCACGGGCCTTGACCCGATAGCCCTTGCCTCGGCGGGGCTCCTCGATGGCTACACAGCGGCCACCATAGTGCAGACCGTCTACGGCCTCGACAGGACGCTGACCGAGAGGCTCTACGCGGA
>JAMOTW010000216.1 GCA_027062125.1 Thermococcus sp. | reverse complement strand
CGAGGATGACGAATATCCTCGCTATGAACATAAGGAGGAAGCCGATGATCACTATCGCGGTTATGGCACCCCATTTGAACCAGTTGGCGGCGTCGTCGAAGGACTTCGTCCCGGTTATCTCGTACATTGCCCTCCATGCCCTCATCTCGAAGTACGCCCCGATAGCGGCCGCTATGACCACCACAATAAAGACAAGGAAGATGGAGCCTACCACGAGGGATGGCATCGAGTCCTCGATGTGGTGGGTTATGACTGTCTCCCCGGGGCCTACGGTGTGAACCTCCTCGACCTGGAATTCCTCGTGGGCTACCGGCGTCAGCGACAGGAACATGGTGAAGAAGACCGCTATGAACAGTATCACCATCGCGATGGCGGCCACAATGGCGTACAGGTAGTTCTTGAAAGGCCTGTCGTCACCGACAGCGTTGCCTATCCCGTGGAGTGCCACCAGAACGAGTATCAGCCCGACTAAAGCCAGCACACTCCCGATGTAGGGCACGAACCCCCCGAGGAGGGCCAATATCGAGCCTCACATCCCGAGGTTCTTTTCGCTCCTCACGTTCACGGTCAAGTCGACCACCGTAAAAAAATTCACCCGAATCCTAAAAAGCTTTACCTAAAAAGGTGGGAAGAAGGTCAGGCTATTGGGCTGGATATTGCCTTCCCCCTGGGTTCCAGCTCCTCCGGGAGGTTCGCGAAGGCTATTATCTGGTATATTGCGGCAACGAGCAGGAGCACCGCCCCGACGAGGATTATGAGCGTTATCGCCCCCCATTTCGTCCAGGTTGCGACCTTGTCGAACTTCTCGACGCGGAGTTTCAGAAAAGCTAAGGGATTGAAAGAAAGGAAAAGGCTCACTCCTTCTTCTCGGCCGGCTTTTCAGCGGGCTTCTCTGCCTTTGCCTCGGGTTTCGGAGCCTCTTTCTTCTCCGCCGGCTTTGCGGCAGGTTTCGCCGCTGGCTTTGCTGCGGGCTTGGGTCTGGCGGCCGCGGGGGGCCTCAGGCCGTAGCCGAGTATCTTGAACTCAATGGTCGAGCCGTCGCGGAGGTGGTAGATGTGGGTTCCGTCCTCCTTCTTCTCTATCCTCTCGACCGGGAAGCGGTAGTCGCCGAACATCTCGTTGAGCTCCCTGACTTTGTCCGGGTGTATCGGAACCCAGTCGTAGAGCTCGAGGTCCTCCTCGAGGCCGCCTGTGGTGAGGTAGAAGTTCTCGGTGAAGCCCAGCGCTCCCGTCGGACATACGTCGACGCAGAACTGGCAGAAGGTGCACCTGCCGTAGTCGACCTTCGGGTGTGGCCTCTTCTCCATCTTGCCGTCCACTTCTATCCAGGTCATCTCTATGGCCCTGGCGGGACATATCTGGCCGCAGAAGTTACAGCCGACGCAGGTCTTCCAGTTCAGCGTGTGGAATCCCCTGTACTTCGGTGCCGGCTCTATCTTCTCGAAGGGTATCTTTATCGTGACCGGCTTCTTGAAGAGGTACTTGATGCCCATCCAGGGCTTGACGAATGACTTCTTGAGCTTGACCTTTTCCTCTCCCACGACCCTAACCCTTGGTTTCTCAACGCTCTTCATTTTCATCACCTGTCTATGTCCGGCGGGCAGTTGTCGAGGGTCTTCAGTATGACCGGGACGTCCGCAAGGCGCGCTCCCTTGAGCAGTTCTTCGAGCACCGTGACGCCGTGGCTCTGGCTCGGCCCGCGGAAGTGGGCCCTGTACGGCTTGTGGGTTCCGTCGCTGACGACGTAAACTCCGAAGTCTCCCTTGGTGCTCTCGACGTGCGCGTAGGCGTCTCCCTTCGGCGGCTTGAACCTCGGGAGGGCCTTCAGGCGGGCGTCCTTGACCATGTACGGTCCGCTCGGCGGACCCATGTCGAGGAGCTGCTCGAGAATGTAGAGGTCCTGCTCCATCTCGTACCTCCTGACGAGGACCCTGGCCAGGCTGTCGCCCTCCTTGAGCACCGGAACCTCGAACTCGAGTTCGGGGTAGTAGAGATACGGGTCGTCCTTCCTGACATCGTAGGGGACACCCGTGGCGCGGAGGTTCGGACCGGTTACCGCATGCTTGAGGGCGAACTTCCTGTCCATCACACCGACGCCCTCAGTCCTCTCGAACATTATGTAGTTGTCAAAGAGTATCTCGTCGAAGTCCTTCATCTTGCCCTTGAGGTACTCGACGGTGTCCCTGAGCTGGCGGAGCCACTTGTCGCCCGGTATGTCCCTCCTGACTCCTCCGGGCACGGTGTAGATGTGGTAAACCCTTCCTCCGGTGAGTTCTTCGAAGAGGCGCATGAACCTCTCACGGTAGGCTGCAGCCCACTGGCCGGCAGTGTAGAGGCCTATCTCGTTTCCAAAGCCCATGATCCAGAACATCCATGCGCTCATCCTGGCCATCTCGAGGACTACCGTCCTTATCCACTGGGCCCTCTCGGGAACCTCCCAGCCCACTATCTCATCAACGGCCATTGAGTATATGTTCTCCGGCACGTCGCTCTCCGGAACACAGATACGGAGGATTAACGCGATGTTGGTGAAGTAGGGCCTCTGCTCGGCGAGCTTCTCGAAGCCACGGTGCAGGAAGCCGGGGTTGACTATCGCCCTTTCTATCCTGTTACCGTCCATTTTGAGGATTATGCTGAAGTTCTCGGTGGCCATGTGCTGTGGGCCGAAGAACAACTCATAGGTGTCCTTGTCTATGGGGTGGAGGTACATGTCGTGCTGCTTTGCCTCTTCCCTCAATTCCTTCGGGACTTCGATGTTAGTCATGATCATCACCTCATATCACATAGTTCGTCTTACTCTCATCGTACCTGTCGAAGTCCTCTCCGTAGATCACCTTGACATAGCCGATCGTGTTGAAGTCCTTCCTGAGCGGGTGCTTCTCGTACTCCCTCGGCTCGAGAATGAAGGGTCCGAGCCTCGGGTTGCCCTCGAAGATGATTCCGAAGAACTCGTGTGCCTCTCTCTCGTAGGTCTCCGCGACCGGCCAGATGTCCATGACCGTCGGGAGCTTTGCATCGTCCCTCGGTATCCTCGTTCTCACGAAGGCGTGGATTCCCTCGCTGACGCTCCAGAGCTGGTAAACGAGTTCGAACTCCTTCTCCTTGAGCCAGTCAACGGTGCTTATCTGCATGAGCATTTCGAACTTCTCGCTCGCGAGCTCGAGGAACTCGTGTATCCTCTCGGCGGGAACCCTGAACTCGACGCGCCTCTCGCGCCTGACGCTTCCTTCGGCGTAGGGTGCCTTCTCGACGATTTCTCTGACGAGCCTCCCCTCCTTGGTGTCCGGGAGCTCGGGCCTGGTCTCCTCGACCGGTTGAGCGTTCTCGACCTTCTCCTCAACCTTCTTCTCGTTCATATCCATGCCAGCCACCTCCTGGCGTCCTTCTCGCGCCATCCTTCACCGAAAAGCTCGTCCTGGTTCTTCCTGTAGTACTCGTAGTTCTCCCTATAGCGCTTCCAGCCGTCGGCCGTTCCGTCCTCGATCTTGCGCATTATCTCCATTATACCGTCCATAACCGCTTCAGCCCTCGGCATACAGCCGGCTATGGCCACATCTATGGGTATGTATTTGTCGAGTTGCTTGACGACGTTGTAGGAGTCCCAGTAGACGCCGCCGTTGATCGGGCATGACCCGTGGGCGAGGATGTACTTGGGGTCCTGCATCATCTCGTAGGTTATGATTATCCTCTTGAGGGTCTTTGGCGTTACGTAGCCCGTGATAAGGAACAGGTCACCCATCCTCGGTGCCGGGTTGGGCATTATTCCGAATCGCTCGAAGTCGTACCTGGCAGTGGCGAGCGGCGGCATCTCGATACCGCCGCATCCGGTACAGAACGCCACTATCCAGAGGCTCTTCTTCCTCGCCCACTTGAACAGGGGCTCGAAGAGCTTGAACTCCTGAAGTTCATAGCTTATGACACCGTCGTTCTCATTTCTCATTTCCTTCATCTCGCTCATCCACACCACCTCACACCGTCAGGAGCACGGCTATTATTCCGAGTATGGTCGGCCACTTCCAGAAGAACTTGGCCGCCTGGTCGATGGTGAACCTCGGGTAGATGCTGGCCACGAATATCGCTATGAAGAGCACCGCTATCTGCTTGATGAGCAGCTCCAGGAGGTTGCTGGCCCCTCCGAGGAAGAGCACGGCGAAGAACGCCGTCTCGGCGAAGAGCTGTATTGCGTGCTGGGTGAAGAGTAGCGCCGCGTGCTTTCCGCCGTACTCGACCATCGGACCCATCGAGATTTCCGCCGGGGCCGAAACTATGTCGAAGGGCTCGAGGCCGAGCATCGCCTGGAAGACTATGTCAAAGACTATCATGGCTACGAACAGGGCCGGGACGAGTATGCTCCATCCCTGGGTCTGCTGGAGTGCAACGATCTCGCTCAGCTTGAAGGTTCCCCAGTGCTGGATGAGGGCTATGAGGGCCAGGCCGTAGGGAAGCTGCATGGCCACCATGGTGAGCAGACCACGCTGGACACCGAGTGCCGAGTACGGGTTGCCAGAGCTCATGGCACCGAGCATTATGCCGAGCATGGGTATCTCAAGGAGATAGGCAACCACGATGAGGTCTGCGTTGCTGCTGAATAGCTGGAAGTTAGCTATGGGGATGAAGAGGAGCGCCGCTATGCTCGCTCCCATCGCGAACACTGGCCCAAAGTCGTAGATGAAGCCGTGGCTGACGCTCTCCTTCTTGCCGAGGAGCTTAAGGGTGTCGATGATGGGCTGGTAGATGGGCGGGCCCACCCTGCGCTGTATCCTCGCCATTGCCTTCCTCTCGATACCCATGAAGATGAACCCCATGAACGTGGCGTATATCAGTATTCCAATGACCTCAAGGACGAGCTTCCAGTCGATCATTCACAACACCCCCCACAGAGCTAGGATGAGCAGCACTATTGCCAGATACCAGGAGTAGCTCTGGACGTTGCCGTTGTAGAACGCCTGCCTGAGTGAGTCTGCGAAGTCCTCCGCCATTCCGGCAACGCGCTCGTAGAACCTGTCCCAGCTGTACTTGAGCCAGAACTCCAAAGCTTCAGCGAGCGGTTTGTAGAAGTTCCTCCTTATGCTGAGGTTGAACTCCTCGGTCACCGGGTTGCCTGACTGGTACGTGTTGGTGACAGGTATCTTCCTGGTCTTGGCGCCGTAAATGTAGACGAGTCCCGCTATGGCGAGGCCGATAACCAGGGCTATGGTGACCAGCAGGGCGTTGTAGGTTCCGGTCGGGGTAACCAGCTTGTAGTAGTCGCCGCCAACGACCTCTCCTCCGAGTATCTTGTTGATGTACTGGGTGACGAGTCCGGGAGCAACACCGAAGACGAGGTTCGGTATCGCCAGCAGGGCCATGGCTATGAGGAGCGGGAGCGGTGCCTCCTTGACGTCCTCAAGGTCGCTCGGCCTCTGGCCGAACCAGACTGCGTAGAGGAACCTCACCACGTATGCAAAGGCCAGGGCACTTCCGAGGAATATCGCACCTGCAACGAGGGGCATGTGTGCGCTTATGGCAGCTTCGTAGATGAGCCACTTGCTGGCAAAGCCCGCCATTGGCGGAATTCCAGCGAGGCTGAGCACCGCTATGAGGCCCATGGCGAAGGTGAATGGCATTTTCTCCGCGAGGCCTCCCATGTCCTTGAACTGGGTCTTGCCGGTCTGGAGTATTATCGCCGCCGTGACGAGCCAGAAGAGGCCCTTGAATATCGCGTGGCTGAGGACGTGGAAGAGACCACCCGCGAATCCCAGGGTGCTTCCGAGGCCGAAGGCGAGCAGTATGTAGCCGACCTGACCAACGGAGGAGTAGGCGAAGAGCTTCCTTATGTCCTCCTGGAGCACGGCGAGGAAGCTCGCGACGACGACAGTTATCGCGCCTATCCAGGCTATTATGTAGGCGAAGGTCAGGTGGTTGTGGAAGGTTCCGAAGGCCGCGTAGAGCTTGTAGCCCATGAGGATATAGAGCAGGAGGAAACCGTAGGCTCCCGCCTTGCTCAGCGCGCCGCTGAAGAAGGCGGTGTAGCTCTGGTCGGTCTCGCTGTAAGCTCCCGGCGCCCAGACGTGGAGCGGAACGGCCCCGGCCTTAACGCCGAACGCGGTCAGGAAGAGGCCGAATATTATCGCCGTTTCCCTCGTGGTTATGGTTCCCATCGCGGCGTCCATGTATAGCACCTGCCGGATGGATGCGAAGTCAAGGGCACCGGTCTTGGCGTAGAGCATTCCGATGGCTATGAGCATGGCGTAGGCGCCGATGACGCTGAGCACGAAGTACTTCAGAGACTCGTGCCTGTTCCTCCTGAGCACCATCATGAAGCTCGCGAAGGTCATGAGCTCCCAGAGCAGGAAGAAGCCCACGAAGTCCTGGCTCAGGAAGACACCGAGGACCCCCGTGAAGCTCATGAGGGCGAAGAGCCAGTCGTAGCTCTCCCTTGAGGTGACGGCCATTCCGAAGGCCATCGCGAGGCCGACGAGGGAAGCGACGGCCGCGAAGTACCAGCTCATGGTGTTGAGCTGGAACTGGAGGGTGAACCCGCTGACGGTTATCGAGTAGTCTATGGGGTTCTCTATGATCGTGGGATAGAGCTTGACGAGGTACGCCAGCGGTATCGCGGCACCGATTATTCCAATGGCCTCCCTAATCCCCTTGATGTCGAGCGCCCAGGCCACGACGCCCGCTATGAGGGGCGCGAAGAGTATTATCATGAGCTCGTTAATCATGCTCCCACCCCCATCAATGGAACGTTCTTGATGTAGTCAGCCACGTTGAAGATGTCGTTCCCTGCCTTCTGGGCGATGCTCCAGGCGTAGTCCGGGTAGACGCCGATGACTATCACGAGGGCCGCGAGGAAGAGCAGCATGAGGCTTACCGCCAGTCCCTCGCTTATCCTCTCGCCCTCCCCTGCGAACCACATCGTGTGTATCAGCCTGAAGTAATAGACCGCCTCCACGACGCTCGCTATGAGCACTACCGCAGCGGCCCACGAGTAGCCGGCTCCGAGCGTGGCCAGCAGGATCCTGAGCTTGCTCCAGAACACGTTGAACAGCGGTATTCCGACGGCGGCTATGGCGCCAACGGTTATTGCGAACGCCGTCAGGGGCATCCTCTTTCCGAGACCCTCGAACTTCTCCATCTCCGCCCCGCCAAGGCTAACTGCAACGTGACCAACCGCGAGGAACAGGAGGGCCTTGACTATGGCATGGTTGACCATGTGGAAGACTCCAGCATCGACGCCGCTCTGGGTTCCGAGGGCGAAGGCGAGGCCTATGAGACCTATCTGGGCGATACTGGAGTAGGCTATCATCCTCTTGACGTTCTTCTGCCTGAGCGCCGCGAACTCGGCGACGAAGACGGTGAGGGTTGCCATTATGATGAGGAGCTTGAGGACGCTGTGCCAGCTCGAAACTGCCTGCATGAGGTAGAGTATCCTTGCAAGGGCGTAGAGGCCGGCCTTGACGACGAAGGCCGAGAACATTGCCGTTATCGGGTGCGGTGCGGCCTGGTAGGCATCGGGTGCCCAGGCGTTGAGCGGGAAGAGCTCCGCCTCAACGGCGAGGCCGAAGACTATTAGAGCGAGGCCAACCTGGGCAACGGTGGCGTCCATTCCACCGGCGAGCTGGGCTATCTGGGCCATGTTGAGGGTTCCGAGGGAGCCGTAGATGAGGGCTATGCCGATGAGGAAGAAGCTGGAGCCTATTCCACCGAGGATTATGTACTTTATCGAGGCCTCGGCGGCTTCCCCGGTCTTGTTGTATGCGGTGAGTGCGTAGGCGCTTATGGCGGTTATCTCCATGAAGACGAAGAGGTTGAAGATGTCCCCGGTGGCTATCATTCCGGTAGCTCCGAGCATCACCAGGAGGAACAGCATAGCGTACTTGTCTATCGGGTCGACGCTGATTGCCCTGATGCTGAAGACGGCCATGAGGAAGCTGACGACCGCGACGATGAGCACGAAGAGCGCCGCGAAGTGGCCGATGTAGAGGTTGATTCCAACGGGCGGCCTCCAGGCACCGGCCATGACGATTATCGGCTTGCCCGTGGTGTAGACCTCCTGGAAGACCCAGGCGGCTATCCCGGTCTGGAGGGCTGTTATGAGCACCAGGTAGTACTTGACGGCCTTCTTACCGAGCCCCTTTATCAGGGGGACGAAGAAGGCGCTGATGAGCGGCAAAGCTATGAGGAGCGAAGCGTACTGCCCGTTCATCCTCTCAACCTCCTTATCTCCTCAACGTTAAGGGTTCCGTACTTCTCGTAGATTATCATAGCGACGCTAAGGGCCATGGCTGTGGTGGCAACGCCTATGACTATTGCAGTGAGAACCAGCGCCTGCGGTATCGGGTCAACGGCCTGGTTCGGGCCTATCCCCTCGCTAAGTATCGGGGCGCTCCTTCCGGAGATGTAGCCGACGCTCACGAGGAGAAGGTTGACGCCTGTCTCCATTATGCTGAGGCCTATGAGCATCTTAAGCACGTTTTTCTTGACGAGGATCGCGTAGAGCCCTATGAGTATGAGCGAGATGGCACCGAAGTAGTACGCTGATATCATTCGCTCACCTCCTCCTTGAGCATGTTGTCGATGATTCCGCTAAGCTCGGTGCCGACCTTGAGGCCGATGATGGTGTAGATTACAGGTATGAAGCCTCCGCTGAGGAGCCTGCCGACGTTGTCAACGCCAAAGCCCCAGTCCTGCCATATCCAGTCGTAGAGGAAGTAGCCGCCTATTGCCAGGCCGATGAGGCCGACGAGCACGTAGGCCATTCCGACCGCTCCCTCGACCTTCTCAAAGGTCTTGTGCGGTATCTCATAGACGGTGAAGGCCATGTAGAGCAGCAGGAAGGCAGTCGCTATGGTGGCTCCACCGGGGAAACCTCCACCCGGGGTGAGGTGTCCGTGGATGAATATGTAGGCACCGAAAAGCATGATGAACGGGGCCAGGAGTCTGGTTCCGGTCGTGAGAACTATGGAACCCTCGGTCTTGGCCGTCCTCTCCCTCTTCTTCCTCCAGAGGAGGGCACCGACGCCGGTTGAGGCTATGAACAGCACGGTAACCTCACCGAGGGTATCGAACCCACGATAGTTCACGACGACGGCAGTTACGGTGTTGACGGCGCCAGTCTGCTCCTTGACGTGGTCGAGGTAGTACTGGGCGACGAGCATCCTGTCCTCGCCGAACGGGACTCCAGCGAGCCCCTGGGCGAGCCAGTAGCCGATGATAAGCAGGGTTATTATTGCGAGTGCGCGCTTGAGCATTTTCACCACCTCACCCACCAGCCGGGCTTCTCTTCCTCTTCCGTCTCAAAGCGCTGGGTCCTCTTGATGGCGAAGATGAATATCGCACCGCTGAGGGCCGCGCCTATTGCCGCCTCCGTCATTGCCACGTCCGGCGCCTGGAGCATGAAGAACAACAGCGAGGCGAAGAGGCTCACAGCGGCCATTCCAACGGTTGCCGCCAGGAGGTCCCTCCACTCAACGGCAAGTATTGCGGAGATTATCATTGTTCCGATGATGATATACTCAATGCATGCCATGCAGTTCATTCCTCACCACCCTCCTCGGGGGTTTCACTCTCAGCGGCTTCGAGGGCCTTAGCCTTGGCCTCGATGTGCTCGCGGTACTTGTCCATTACACTGCCCTCCCAGAGCGGGATGCCGCTCTTGTATGCCGCCCTTATGAGTGCGTGGGCGCTTATCGGGTTGGTCAGCAGGAGGAAGACCGCGATGACTACCGTCTTGGTGAGCCAGGCGGCGCTTCCGAAGTCGGTGCCGAGGGCCCATATTCCCACGCCTATTATGACGCCGAGCGACCCGAGGGTCGCGCTCTTGGTGGAGGTCTGCATCCTGTTGTAGACGTCCGGCATTCTGATGAGACCCAGGGCCGAGAGGAAGTAGAAGAACGTTCCTATGAGGACGAGCACTTCGCCGAGAGCAGTGAGCGCGTTCATAGGCCTCCCTCCATGTACCTCGCAAAGGCTATGACTCCTCCGAAGGCGAGTATCGCGTAGACGAGCGCGACGTCGAGGAATATCATCCTCTCGTAGTAGAGCGCGAAGAGCACCATGAGTCCCGCTGTTATGGTGGTCATGATGTCGACCGCGACGAGCCTGTCGACCGTCGTCGGCCCCCTGAAGACCCTGTACATGCTGAGGAGGGTCGCTATTGCTATGAGGGCGAGATAAACGTTTATCCCTATCATCCGAAGATCACCTTCAGGAACTTTTCAAAGGGCTGGGTTATGTTCGCTGAGGCGGCCTTAACGTGCTCCCCTTCCTCCTCGGTCATGGCCTCGTCGGGAACCCATATCCAGTGTATGAAATAGTTCTCGTCGTCGACGTCGAGGGTTATGGTTCCCGGGGTGAGGGTTATCGAGTTCGCGAGGGCGAGCTTGCCAACGTCGCTTTTGAGAACGGTCTTGCAGTGGACTATTCCGGGCCTTATGGGTCTCCTGGGGTGGAGAACCCTGTAGGCGACGTCGAGGTTGGCCATGATCATGGCCCAGAGGAAGTACGGCACGTAGGCTATCGCGTACGCTATCCTCTTCGGGTGGAGGTTGGCCAGTCCACCCGTGCTGAATATTTCGTAGGTGAACGCTGCTACGATGAGGGACAGTATCAGCCCGAATCCGAGCTCTTGCGGGTCCAAACTGGCCGTTAGCAGTAGCCATATCAAGAACAGCACGATTACCGTGTACAGGTACCTGCTTATTTTGCTTGCTTCTCCCATATCATCAACCTCCGGTGGTTGGTGGACATGTCCGAACAGAGTTAAGCGAAGCTAATCTTTGGTTCAAAACAATGGCTTATAAACGTTACCTACGAAGAACAAAGGTTTAAAACCCTTGGTTAAAATGAAGGTACCAGATTTGTTCTTTGATGTTGGGAAGGGTTCTTCATGGCGCACTGCATTATTAAAGCCCGGGAGTTCCCAAGTTTGGTTACTTGGTGTTTTTGACCTCCTCCCCGCCCTAAAGGGCGAGGGTTCCAACGAATTAACCCCTCGCCATTGATGGGAAGGTTTGAGGGGTCTCATTCAAGCCTAACTCAAAGCGGGCTTTCAACCCCTCCGGCCCGGTCTCAGGCCAGTTACCCCTCCCCTGAGCGTACAAACCACCCAAGCTCGGGGTTATTGTTCCCACAACCTTCTTTAAAATATTGAAAGCACCAACCAAATCCGCGTTGAAGATAAGCCCCGTTGCGGGACACTTAAACAATCCTCTAACAAAACGAGCCTCCTCGTGGGGCTTCCCGCAAACGGGGCAAACCTTAGAAGTGAAAGCCTCACCAACAACCACAACACGAATACCATACTCTTCCGCAACTTCCGTCAAGCGTTTAATCACCGTGCTAAACCGCCAGACGTGAGAGAGGACGAAATTCTGCTTTTTACCCTTATCAGAATTCCGAGCTATGCCCTTGGGATAACCAACGACGATTTTAGAAACTCCCAACTCGTAAAGCCTCTTAACCGTTCCTCTTACGGCAGTGTTGATGTAATGCTTCGCCTGAAGTTTGGCTTTCTCGTGCATTCTCCTGAGTTTTCTGCTCTTTTTTGCACCACTCTTGTTGAGTTTTGACTGGTACTCGGCAACCTTCCTCCTCCAGTAGAAGTCAATGCTCTTTAATGGCCTACCATTCACGAGGAAGCTTTCTCCATTCTCAACGTAAACGGCCATTAAATTGTTCACTCCAAGGTCAATTCCTGCAGAGAGGTTCCCTCTTGGTTGTCTTGGGAGTGCAACCCATTCTCCACCCTCAAGTTTTTCCTCAACAGTAAGGCTCACGTGAGCATACCACTTCCGCCTAACGGGGTCGTAAGTGATTTCTAAGCGTCCTTGCTTCCCCTTTAAGTGGATTCTTCCCTTGAATTGAATTTCAAGGCGTTTGAATTTGCCGAGGCCTTTGAGAATTAGTTTGTTGCCCTCAATTTTGTACTGGTCGTTTCGGAGGATGATTAAGGGTTTTCTCTTCCCGTCTTCTTTCAGGTAGTTTGGTGGTTTGGGTTTAAGCCAGTCGGGGAGTTCTCCATTCCGCTTTTTGCGGAGGAGTGAGAAGAAACTCCGCCAGGCTTCAGCGTTCTTTCTCGCTATTTGTTGGACTGTTGCAGAACCGATTTCTCGTTTGAATTCTTCATAAACGGCTTTCTCGGTTGTATTAAAGTCCACGATTTGTTCTTGGAAGTATTGTTGTCTTCTCAGATAATTTACCCGGTTCCAGGCTTTGGCTCCTGCATCGGCTAACTGGTGGAGGGTTTTCTCTTGTTCTTTTGAGGGTTGGAGTTTTACTGTTACTGAACGCTTCATTTCGAGGTATGGTGTGAATTTTAGGCTTTAAAATAGTTTGCTTTCCTGCTCAAAAACTGGTTGGGTGGTTTATTGCATCCCCGCCGTGAACGGCGAGGCTTTCGAGAGAAAAATGTAAAATGTGAGAAAGTTTTCAGAGGTGCGTGGCCAAAGGTCGAAGTGCCGGAAGTGTGCACCGTGGAGCGAGAAGGGCAGAAAAGTGGGAGGGATGGGTTCAGTAAATCGAAATCCTCTTGACTCCCTCGAGCTTGGAGAGCTCGTTGATGAGGTCACCCGGAATCGGCTTCTCGGTGATTATCGTGAGGGTGGCCTCCGGATAGAGCTCCGGGTCCTCGGCAACGACCTGGATGATGTTTATGTCGCGCTCCGCTATCTTCTGGGCGATCTTGGCGAGTATTCCTATCGCCCTCGGCTCCGGCTCGATCTCTATGACGCCGTAGCCGACGTGCCTGCCGACGTACTTCATGTGAACCGTCGGCTCGAGGTTGGTGTATATCTCCTTCAGCTCGGGTATCTTGAGTATCATCCCGACGGTCTCCTTCACGACGCGCCTGTCGACGTCGAGAGCCTTCGCTATCTTCGTGTAAGGAACCTCGATGTCACCGGCCTTTATCTTGAGGTCATCGGAGACCTTGAGACCGTACTTGAGGAGTGTCTTGGCTATCTGCTTCCGGACTGGATATTCGTCAAAGTAATGCTCGATCTTTCCCCACATTATCCTCACCCAGGATAGTCCATCACTAGACTCTTTAATTCAATAATATTAAAATGTTTCCATGCCCGCATGATGCCAAAAGGCCTTCCTTTAAAAACCTTTGGGCATGGTGGCATCTTAAAGCACCCCAATGCAGGATTTTTTATCCATCGTCGGCTTTTTAAACGATGCCCCAAACCCCCGAACATGGTCGAAGTTCACCTTCCCCACGTCACTTTTCAGGACCTCGGGGAGACGATCAGGCTCATCTGGCGCGAGACGCTCTACGCTGACTTCGAGAAGACCGAACTCGAGAGGGTCATCCGGAGAAAGTTTAGGGTCTCCCCCGAGATAACCGTTAAAGACGGCGTTCTGGTCGTCGATACTGACTATGAGAAGGTCGGCCCGTACATAGCCCTCTACATCCAGAACAACCTCGGCGCGCTTTTGAGGAACCGCTACACCAACAGGAAGGTGCTCTACATCCACGAAGCTATGGACGTCCCGCTCCTCGGCTACAACGCCTTCGGATTAATAGACCGCGGAACGAACCTCATCCAGATCAGGGGCGTCAGCGGCTGCAACCTCAGCTGCGTCTTCTGCTCCGTAGATGAAGGCCCCTACTCGAGGACCAGGAAGCTCGACTACGTGGTGGACATCGACTACCTTATGAAGTGGTTCGACGACGTGGCGAGGATGAAGGGCAAAGGTCTCGAGGCACACCTCGACGGCCAAGGCGAGCCGCTCATCTATCCCTTTAGGGTTGAACTCGTTCAGGCCCTTCGCGAGCACCCGAACGTTTCGATTATCTCAATGCAGAGCAACGGAACTTTGCTTACTGACAAGCTCGTCGAGGAGCTGGCGGAGGCCGGACTCGACAGGGTGAACCTCTCGATACACTCCCTCGACCCTGACAAAGCCAGGATGCTCATGGGGATGAAGAGCTACGACCTCGAGCACGTCCTCGACATGGCGGAGGCGCTGGTAAACGCGGGAATCGACGTCCTCATCGCCCCGGTTATAATCTTTGGAATAAACGACGACGAAGCGGAGGCATTCATAGAGTTCGCGAGGAAGATTGGAGCCGGGAAGCGCTGGCCGGCACTCGGCTTCCAGAACTACATTCCGTATAAGTTCGGCAGGAACCCCACGATAGCCAAACTCGTGCCCTTCAAGGAGTTCTACGCGTGGCTGAGGAACCTCGAAGAGAAGACCGGCATGAAGCCCCTCGTCCTCAAGCCGAGGCACTTCGGCATGGAGAAGCGTGAATTCATCCCGCTCGCCTTCAGGCCAGGTGAGGTCGTTAAGGCAGAGGTCGTTCTGCCGGGGAGGATAAAGGGAGAGATGCTTGCCAAAGCCAGGAACAGGCTCATAGAGGTCATAAACACCGACGCGGAAATCGGCGACAGGATAACGGTCAGAATAGTCAGGACGAGGCACGGGATATACATAGCCACCCCTGTTTGAGCTTTTGACGAATCCCCCACCGAAAATTATTTAACCCCCTCCGTCACCTGATACTTTGGGTAGTGGTCATGAGGGGGAAACTCCTATTGGTTGCAGGGGTCGCGGTCTCTCTGCTGCTCCTCGTTTCGCTGGTAATCGCGTCCGAGAACTCTGTACTCGCGGAGTACTCTGGGACAACGGCCCATTCAAACTATCCCGTTGTCTACGAATCGAACGGAAGCATCAGCCTCGCCACTCCACCAAAGTCCAGCACGGTCTACATAGCCGTTCAGGCAGACCAGCCCCTGAAGTCCCTCCTCGAAAACCGGCTTTCCGAGCGGATTCGCGAAAGGGACTTGAGACCCGTTGTGGTGGAAGTCGGCGATTTGCCAAAGGTCCAGCTCAAAGGCCGGGTTATCTTCGTCTACGTTCCCTACCTCAACGATGAGAACGGTTTCCTCCTGAGGACTGTCACCGTAGGCGCTATAGCCTACTACTCTACATCGGGCGACATCGTTGACTTCCTGAGCGCCCTTCAAAAGTACAACAAGGGGGTTCCGTCGTCTGACACCGAGACGCTGATGGAGATGGTATCACACGAGACGAAGGCGAACATGGACATGAAGGGAATCCCTGGGGATGCGGTCTTCATGTACTGGAGGGGGTTGAAGGCCAAATCAGGTGCCCTCGCGAATTCCGAACCATATGCTATGATAGCAGACTACATGGCCGATGAAATCATCAATGGAATGAGCTCCGTGGAGGCTTCGGAATGAGGCGCGCCTACGCTCTGGCCCTGGTGGTCCTCCTCGTGCTCGTTTTCTACTTGGGGAACTTCACCTTCGCGTCCTCCGAGACGACAAGCAGTGGCCAGTCCGGTTCGGCCCTCAGCGCCAACGCCACCGTTAATCCGGGCTTCTGCGTTTATCCGGACGCCCCCTTCGGAAAGATGGTCGCGGAAGAGCTCAGGAACCGGGGGTACAAGGTGCTCCTGCTCGGCGCCCCTGTGGAGTGCGACGGCCAGTTCGTGGCTGTTTGGGTGGAGTGGCTCAACGTGAGCTACACCCCTTTC
>JAMOTW010000215.1 GCA_027062125.1 Thermococcus sp. | reverse complement strand
ACCCACACCCTGGCACGTCCCTTTCCCCCATCCCCCCTGGCAAGGAGCTCATGTACACCCTTTGGAAGCGCCAGCCGGAATTCCCTTCCCGTGCCCGCGGGTTCACCGTCCACATAGAGTTCAACTGGGGCTGGCGCGAGCACCGTTATCTGCTCCCCCTCCCCATACACCGGGGGACTCCTGTCAAGGGATAAGGATAATGTGTAACCTCTCTCCTCCAGCTTTTTGGTAATTGGTCTCAGTTTAAGCGCAAAACCGCCGCCCACCCGCTTCTTATAAATGAACACCCCGACGGGGATGAAGAGCAGCGGAAGCGCAAGGAGGAAGTAATTGTGTTTTTTGCCCACTGAAACTGTGAAACTCGTCTGGGATGGCAGGTAAAAGGACTCTCCCCCGAAGACAGCAGTCCCGTGAACCTTTCCGCTCCGGTCGGGAACAACGGAGAAAACGGCAGTACCGTTGCCACCGGTCTTCCCCATGTGCACACCGAACAGTTGGAGCGTGATATTCTTTCCCGATAGAGGATTGCCAAAAACGTCCATGAGCATGACCCTTACGGTGGCGTTCTCCCCCTCCCGCAGTTCGTCGAACTGAACGATGATGTTGGTCGGTGAGGTGACAACAACGGGCACGGTTTCAAGGGGGGCGTCCTCGTAGGTAAAGAAAACGTTGTATGCCCCGGGGGAGGCGTTTACTGGAACATCGAACCGGAACACTCCTCCGCTTAGGTTGGTCTCAAACAGCCCCGCTGGGGTCGACATCCGCATCTCCCCGGAGGACACCCCAAGCACCGAGCCGTTTACCGTCACATTCCGTCCGATGACCCACTGTTTGGGCATCTCAACATCGAGCTTAACTGCGGTGAGGTTTATCTCCGCAACCGTCCCCAGGTAGTACTTGTTCCCGGGGTATGCCAAAACTACCCGGTGTTCTCCGGGAGATTCGATGGCGAATGCTGACGTGAAAACTCCCTCTGCATCGGTCGTGACGTTGGAAACTCGGGTTCCATCGAGGATTACGCCCACGGTAACGTTTTCTATGCCCCTCCCGCTGGAGTCAACGAGCGTCCCCCCAAGCTGAACCGTCCCAACGTTCACGATCATGCTGCGGGGGACCTCGATGGAGGTCCTGTCCACAACCGTGACCCCCGGGTCGCTGTTGGATGGAAGGTAGTACTCGTTCCCAACAAAGTGCGCCACTACCTGGTATTCTCCGGGAGAGAAATCTGAGGGAAGGGTGCACTTAATATTGAAGCGCCCGTCCTTTGAGGTGCCGTTACCAACGACCGTTCCCGGGGAGTCTTTGCTCTCGTTCAGGGTCACATAAACCGGTCCGTCCACTGGGTTGCCGTGCCTGTCAGTCACCGTCCCGTTCACCCAGAAGGGGGTGTCTTTTATGATCCTGTCGGGGTACCCTGTTACGGCCGTCCTGGTAACTCCCATTACCCTCAGCGGCACGTGGAGGACATTGGTAACGTTCCCGGAGTTCCCTATGATTTTTATTGTGTAATCGCCCGTCTCCTCGGGGGCCACCACCAGAAGGTCGGCGGAAAAGTCTGGGATCCCGGAATCCCTCAGAAGGCGGTATTTGAAGGGGTACTCAACGTGCAGGTACACTGTGTCCAGGTAGTTTTTCCCGCTAACGAAGATCTTCAGCCTCCCCAGCTCCCCCTCGGCCAGGGTCAGGTTGGACGGCTTTGCCACAAGGGAGAAGTTGGTTCCCTTGACAATAACGGTGAAGCTTGTCTTCCGGGTCAAGTTTACCTCGCCGCAGTACATCAACGCAACAGTAACGGTGGGATGGTACGTCCCCGGCTCGGGGAGTCCCTTCATGAGAAGCCGCTTTGAGGTGTTGGGGTGGAGCTTCGCCGCCAACTTGTATAATCCATTCATATCAACGGTGGCCCGGAACTCCGGCGAACAGCCCTCCACCTCCGGAATGCGCCTGGGAATCACGGTTATGTTAACGAAAAAGGACCTGTTGACCCCTGTGATCACAGGATCCGGTTTGATCTGGATCGAAAACTCCGGAATGGAGCCACGTCCTCCCCCCGTTACATTCGGTGGTGAATGGGAACCTTCCAACGCACTGGAGCTTCCGGAGGCGGTGGCATCAAACGTTACCCACCCCAACCCTTTGAAGGGAACCTCCGCCCAAGCGTGGGCCTGCTTTGGGTGAACCGCCTGTTCATCGGGCGTCTTCCGCACCATGTATCCAGTTACAAGCCGGGCGGGAATGCCGCTAAGCCTCGCGAGGATGACGAAGGCGGTGTTAAAATCGATGCAAACACCTCTTCTTGAATGGAATAGGAACCACTCCACGGGGTCAATCCCCTCGGGTGCGGGGGGTGCGTTTTCGTCGTATTTGTAGTGGGTTTTAAGGTACGTCTCAATTGCCCTGGCCTTCCGGTAGTCCCCCTCAATGCCCCTGGTTATGTTCTCCGCGAGCTGTACCACCCTCAGGCTGAGGTTGGGGACCTGCAGGTATATATCGTCGCGGGGGCTCACAGCGGCCTCGAGAACTTCCTCCTGGAACTGATAGTGGGTCGTGTGGAGGGAGTACTTCCAGACAATTCCATCGGCACCGAACAGATGGCTCTCGTTATAGTAGCTCGTTGGGATGGACGCGTTGACTTCGGCCGTGTAAAGGGCGGTGAATAGAGTGGACGAAACTATCGGGACCGAGAGCGTCACCGTTATTGAATCCGAGACCGTGCTGTGTTTCACCTTGGGGAAGGGAAGCGTCCCCCTGTTCCCGGGGACGGGCGTTTCGTTGAAAGCGTACCACTTGCCATCTAGGTATTTCGTGTAAACCGCGTTTCTCAGGTACGCCGTGTGGGCGGCCCCTTCTACAGTCATGACGACAGTTTTTCTGTCCCCCTTACAGTAACCGTTTTTGCGGAGGTCTATGCTCCTCCTCATATTCAGTGCCGGGGTGCCGTTTGAGGCGGAATTCGGCATCTCAGAATTAGTCCCATTCCTATTGCCCGACATGTTTTCCATGGGGAGCCAGGGGTACAGCTGTGAAGCCTCAATGTTTTTGGATGTCGTCTTACTGCCGTTCACCGGGGAACCCTGATACTCACCGGAGCCGTTCTGAATGCCCAGGATGCCCTCGAGTCCGGATATTGTGGGTGTGGCGTTGCCGCCGTAGAGAGTCCGGGGTATCTGATTGATCGATGCTATTAACAGGAGGGTCACGAGTACAGTTAAGATGGAAGCTATGTACTTCCTCAACTGAGACACCGTTCTCTATGTCTCAATATTGCCTAATTGCTTTTGAGATTATTAAAGATTACCATGCGATCTACACCCGGACAAAATTGCTGGATTGTATGTTCTATGAATTGTTTTCTTGAATAATGATAATGGTTGACAAGGTTCTGAAGGAGGAGTTCGAGGCCCTGAGCCCTGGCGCCGAGAAGGACCAGTGAGCACGCTTTAATTTTGTCTGGGCGTAGATTTCTAGTTTGCCCATTTGCTCCTGGTCTTTCTGATACTCATCGTGCTCGGCATCATAGTCGTCGGAGCGGCGGCTCTGGTGGTGATAGTTCCGCTGATGATAATCATGGCGATAGCCGCGTGGATAAAGGGCAGGTACCGCAAGGAACCCAAGGAACTCGAAGACCTCATGCAGTACGAGGAGTGGGAGCGCAGGGGCTGGTGAGTCCTTCCCACCTATTCTGTTAAACGCTTCCATTTGCTGAAAGGTTATTAAGCCCATCGCGGAGTTTAACCCGGTGGTAGTATGGGTGTTGGGGAGCACAAGAGGAAGGCCCCGAGAAAGTTCAAGTTCGCGGTCGTAACGGTCAGCGACACCGCGAGCCGGGGGGAGAAGGAAGACCTGAGCGGGAAGTTCCTCGTGGAGGAGCTGGAGAAAAACGGCCACGAGAAGGTTTACTATACCGTTGTTCCGGACGAGAAGATGGCGATAGTCGGGGCGGTGGTCAGCGCCTTCAGGGCGGGTGCCGACGTCGTCGTTACCTCCGGCGGAACCGGAATAGCGAGCAGGGACGTCACGATAGAGAGCATCAGGCCCCTTTTCGATAAGGAACTAACGGGCTTCGGGGAGATATTCAGGCTCTTGAGCTACGAGGAGATTGGGACGGCCGCCGTGATGAGCAGGGCCACAGCTGGAATCATCAAAAGCTCCGGAAGGGCGATGGCGGTCTTCTGCCTTCCCGGAAGCCTCGGTGCCGCGAAGACGGGCATAAAGATAATCCTCAACGAAGCCGGCCACGTGCTGAAGCACGGGAGGGAGTAAACTTAAATCATCCTTGGGTCTAAAAAGGTCGAGGGGTGACGACTGTGGAGAACCTTAATGAGACGAAGGACCTCGCGGCAGAGCAAAAAGAGGGAAAGCTCAAAGGTATTAGAAAGTTCAGGGGGATCCTCGGAACGTTTGATGAGAAAACTATACAGTGGGCCATTGAGGAGGCTGAGGAGATTTGAAGGACGTCGTTTTTATTGACACCTCTATTATAGTCGAGTACCTTCTGAACGGACCGAAGGCGGATTTTGCAGAAATCGTTCTAAGCGGTTCTTCAACCAACGTGACCTCAACAATAGTTTACCGCGAATCACTTGGGGCACTTGCAATGGCATTCGGACGTGAAAGGTTTGGAATAAAGGGTAAGCACAGTCTGCGAAAGTTCATAAGGAAAAACGGATGGACTAAATTTGAACCAGTTATGGAGGCGTTAGATGGTCTAATCCGAGAGGGCAACATTGTCGTGCTTCAGGATTTTCAAGGAACAAGTGAACTCGAAACAATTCTGAAAAAGTATCGCTTGATGCCTTCCGACGCTCAAATAGCCCTAACCTGCAAGAATTACGGCATTGAAAAAATAGCCACGTTCGATTCCGATTTCAAGAGGGTTGATTTTCTAAAAACAGTGGGGGTTTGAAAATGAGGGAGTTCAAAAGGCTCATCCCTTACCGCGAGGCCTTGGAAATGCTCCTTAACGATTTAAATGAGATTGAGGACACCGAGGAGGTTCCCCTCGACGGAGCCCTCGGAAGAGTTCTCGCGGAAGACATAGTCTCACCCATAGACAGTCCGCCCTTCGACAGGGCCGCCGTTGATGGCTACGCTTTAAGGGCTGAGGACACATTCCAGGCGAGGGAGTACAACCCCGTTGAGATTAAGGTCATCGACGAGATAGTGGCCGGGGAGGAGAGTAAAGCTAAGGTGGAACCGGGAACCGCTGTAAAGCTAATGACGGGATCGAAGATGCCCGAAGGAGCCAACGCGGTTCTCATGCAGGAGATGGCGGAGCGCGAGGGGGACGTCATAAGGGTACTCAGACCCGTTGCCCCCGGCCAGAACGTCGCCTTCGCCGGAGAGGACGTGAGGAAGGGGGAGGTAATCCTGCAAAAGGGTCAGATTTTAAGGCCCCAGGACCTGGCGCTGCTGAAGAGCATAGGACTCAAAACCGTCAGGGTGAAGAGGAAGCCCCTCGTCGGCATAATCGTCACCGGCGACGAACTCCTTGAGGAGTTCGATGAGGAGGCCCTCAAAGCCGGCAAAATCCTCGACAGCAACTCGGTGATGCTGAAGGGCCTCGTGAGACAGTACTTCGGCGAGCCGAGGTTCTATGGGGTAATCCCCGATGACGCGGAAAGGATTGGGGAGGCGATAAGAAAGGCCAGGGAGGAGTGCGACCTTGTCCTCGTCACGGGAGGTTCTGCCTTCGGCGAGAAGGACTTCGCGCACCGCTTTGTCAATCTGCTCTTCCACGGGACAACGATAAAGCCGGGAAGGCCGATAGGCTACGGCGAGAGAACCTTCGTTATGAGCGGCTATCCCGCCGCCGTCTTCACCCAGTTCCACCTCTACGTCAAGCACGCCCTCGCGAAGCTGGTTGGAGCCCGGAACTATGAGGTCAGGGTCAGGGCGGAGCTCGTCGAGAGTGTTCCGAGCCAGCTCGGACGCTACGAGTTCGTTAAGGTTCGCTACGAGAACGGTAAGGCGAAGCCGATACGCAAGAAGGGCAGCGGGATAATCAGTTCCCTCGTGGAGAGCAACGGGTACATGGCGATTCCAGAAGACAGCGAGGGGTATCTGGAAGGGGAGGTGGTGGAGGTAGTGCTCTACTAAAGGAAGGCGGGCAGAAACGCTACTCCTCTATCTCCTTTATGAGCTCTTTTTTGTCCGGTTTTTTCACTATCGACTTGACGTCGTCGGGGAGGATGTCCGGCTCGACCAAGCCCTCGACTATGGCGAGGGCCTCGGCCTTTTCCTTGGCCTTCTCCTCCATGACGTCGTTCAGAAAACCCGAGTTGCCCCAGGGGAGGATGGCCTTTATCTTCTCCTCTTCCTCGCTGGACTTGGACTTCTTGGTGACCACCTTTATCCCAGTAGAATCTGGATTTTTCCCACTAATAAACCTTACTCCGAGAAGGTGTGTTGCTGGACTATGGCCCGCCCGTAACTCCCGCCCTCATAGGTGCCAGACGGCGGGCTCAGGCGGGCTAACCCAGGCGGGCCGTCTGTGCCCGGTCTGGGTTTCCCGCGGTCATCGCGCTCCGTAACGCGGAAGGCCCTCCCGCGGGGACCTCGCTGAGACCGGGCTGTAGCCCCCGCATCGCCCCCCGGTTCATTCTCCCCGGGGTCCTCGCGCGGGGGCATTCTAAGGTTGAAAAGAGGAGGTATATAAAGCTGTCCTCACCCGAGGAGCTTCCTGAGCTGGGAGTACTTCCTGGGCTCGAGGCTCTCTTTCTCGACGACGACTATGAGGGTGCCCTTGTTCATTATCACGAAGTCCCTCAGCTTTGCCACAAACTTCATGAGGCTTTCCCACTGGTTGTATACGGTCAGGTACTCGAAGCAGTCGATGACGATGATCCCCTGCCTTTCCGACTGGGCGAAGGTCTCAAGGTACTGGTAGGCGAGCTCCGTCATCTTGGCGAGGTTCGTGGGGTTTATTGTGTTCTTGAAGTCCCCCTTGAAGGGTATGGTCGTCACGAAGTAGGTTTCCCACTTCTCCGGGACGTCCGACACGTTCCTGACGAAGGCCAGCACCGGCATGTCCTTGAGCTCCTCTTTAAGCCGCCTGTATTCTTCTGGTCCCACCACCATGGCCCCCGGCCTGATGTCCACTTTCTGCTGGGCGCCGCCGTTCTTTGGAGGCTGGAACTTCTCCGAGGAGGTCAGCTTGACCATCGCCCAGACCATGAAGACGATGAGAACTGTGGATGCAGTGAACCCTATGGCCTGGTACCACTGCTCCCTTCCAAAGAGGGCCCCGGGAACCAGGTGAATGCCGAAGAGCATCACCCCGATGTACAGATCCCGAACGGCGCTCTTGTAGATCTCCTCCACTTCCATGAGAAGCATGCCGCCGGCGACCACGAAGACGCCGCTGATCCCCAGTGCAGTAGCGCTTGTTGCAGTCCACACGGGGTCCTTAGTGTAGAGGTAAACTCCAAGGATATAGACCATGAAGGCAACGGGCATCGTTGCGAAGAGAGAGAGTGTTTTGTGCTGGGCGTTCAGGGATTCCTCCTCGAGGAACTTCACGGAGCCGTAGAAGATGAGGCCAGAGAACACCGAGAGGCTAACTAGGCCCAACAGCTTCACGGTCTGGTTCTGCTGGGCCGAGGATAAAACTAGGAAGAAGTCGAATATCCAGGCTATGGAGAATGCAAGGGCGGATCTTCTCCTGTTGTGGAGGTATATTCTGAATATCAGAGCCGCCGCCAGCAGGTCCGTGCCCATAACGATTGAGGCTTCTGCGAGCAGCAGCGCTTGGACGCCGTCCAACCACCTCACCCCACGTCCCTCATGGGGTCTCCGAATCCGTCCCATTTGAAGGGGCCAGCCGGGGGGACCCTGAGTGCGGTTTCATCCTCGAATTTTACCACAAGAACTTCGGGTCTGGCTATTATAAATGCCACCCTGCCCCTCTCACCGCGCTGGACTATCCTGTACTCTTCTCCTCTGGATTCCATTGGAAAGACGAGGGTCGTGGGGTAGTTGGGGTAGTACCAGAACTCCCCGCGGCGGTGGATGCCCACGAGGTCGCCGAAGAGGTAGTAGCCGTAGAGGGGTATCAGCCTCGTGTTCTCGAAGGTATTGGACAGGTACTCAAAGAACTCCCGGTTTATCCCGACGCCGCTTATTATCGCGGTCTCGATGGACTCGCTGTAGGGCTCGAAGATCGACATCAGCGGGGGCGCCGAGCGGACCGTGTTTATCCTGTCCGTTTCCATGACGCGCCTGGTGTACCTCACGAGCGGATCGAGGAGCCTCAGAACTGCATCGAGTCCCTGTTCTCTGAGAACCCTCTTGAGGCCGTCGGTCTCCATTCCGATGAAGTAGAGCACTCCTTCATAGCTCCACACGAGTTCGCTTATCTCGTCCTGGTACCATCCATAGGGGCCGTGAGCGATTGCTCTCATCTGATGCCCTTCATGGTACACGTTGGAGAGGCCGTAGATTTCATCCAGGGCGGCGCGCATGTAGGAGTGAAGAACCTTCAGGTAGTCCGCGTCCCAGTGGCCGATGGCCCTCTCCCTCGTCGTGCCTGATGACTGATAAAAGCGCACCCTGCCGGGATAATTGTCGGGTACGAACTCCAGCCAGTGGGGGCGGAGGTAATCCTCATCAACAGTTAGACCGGCGTTGAAAATCTTCTCAAACACCTCGGTGAGATTTCCCTGGAAGATTTCATCAAGGTCAGGCTTCAGCCTCTCGGCAACACCCCTCCAGTAGGGGGTTCTCTCGAAGTGGAACTCAAAGATTTCCTTAAGGTATTCCCTAACCCACGCCTCGCTGATGTCGAGGGGTCTCTCCCGAACTACATCCAACAGAGTTCCGTACCTCATAAGAGTAATTTTAGTCAAATAGTATAAAAGGTTTTTCAAGCACAACGGACTTTCAGTGGGATTGGATAAAATGTCAAGGGTTAAATATAAGTTTGCAGTAAATACAAACCGGGTGAGTACCCATGACCCTGATAGTTGGAAGAGTTGACAAGGACGGTGTGAGGGACTTCCGGTACACCCTGCAGACCGCCCTGGAGACAACCGAGTTCTGGAAGGAGAAGTTTTCGGGTGTGGACACGGAGGGTATGACCCCCGAGGAACTGGCGGCCCTCACGGACAGGGTCACCATAGAGCCCCACGACCTCTACCGAACGGTCGAGATATGGCCCGACTACATCAGAAAGCCCAGGGTTTTTTACACCGTCATGAGGACGAGCGGAACGACCGGGAAACCCAAACGAATCCCATACACCCGCGACGACCGCATCAGAACGGGGAGACAGCTTGAGCCGTGGATACGAGAGCACATGGACAGAGGGGACAGGATAGCCTCGTTCTTCCCGCCGCTCCCGTCCTCGTCGGGAATGTTCGCCTTCGGGGCCTTCGAGGCCATCAACGCCAAGGCTGCCTACTACCAGGTGCCCATCCAGTATCTCCTCGACAGGGAGATGCTCCTTAGGGAGTTCGAGGACATAAAGCCCACCTCCATCTTCTGCCTTACGGCTACAGCCTACAACCTGGGCCTCACCCTGCCTGAGTCGATAAGGAACGACATCCAGACTATAGTCGTCGGCGGTGAGACCCTCACACCGGAGCTCGCCAAGGCCACGCTGGAGCTGTTCCCGAACGCGGTCATCATCGACAACTTCGGCTCCACCGAGGACGCCGTCACCGGCTACCGCGTGATAACGAGGAAGAAGAGCTCCGCCTTTGAGTTCACGGAGTCAATAGTGGTTCTCAAGGACAACGGGGACGAATACGACCAGTACAAGAGGGTATACATAACCAAGGTAATGCGCGAGGGAGAGCTGACAGGCCTTCCGCTCTTCAACTACGACATCGGCGACCTCGCGAGGGTTGAGAACGGCAGGGTCAGGAACATAATCCGTGTCAAGGACGTGATAAGCCTTGCCGGGGCGAAGCTCCACATAGACCAGGTGATGGAGATAGTCTATGACCATCCCGAGCTCCTCGACTTCGTTATCATCTACCACCCGCTCTCGCCTGAGAACCCAAGGCCGAAAGCAGTAATCCGCGTCGCCTACAGGGACAAAAAGCCCGCCGGGATAGAGGACGAGGTGAGGGAGCGCATATACGAGGCCAACAACCCGGTCCGCTACGAGGTTGAGGAGTCCAAGCAGGCGGAGCTCGTCATAGAGGCCGTCCCGCTCGAGAAGCTCCGCGCGGACCTCCCGAAGAGGCTCGGCAAGACGAAGAGGATATACATAGTGGGCAAGGACATCTAAAGGCCTGCCAAAAGCCCCTTTTCTTTTTCCGCTCCACCGCTTTGTTGTCACAATGCCGAAAACTTATTTAAGGCACTTCTCAAATCTCCAGCGGTGGTGCCGATGGATGGAAAGATTATTCATGACGGGATTCACGGCAGTATGAAACTCACCGGACTCATCCTCGACCTCGTTAAAACGCCCGAGTTCCAGAGGCTCAGGAACATAAGACAGCTCGGTCTGGCGTATCTGGTTTATCCTGGTGCGAACCACAGCCGCTTCGAGCACTCCCTTGGTGCGTGGAACATCGCCAGGAGGCTGGCGGATGAGGTTGGCCTGACCGAGGACGAGAGCATGCTCCTCCAGGTCGGGGCGCTCCTCCACGACATCGGGCACGGGCCCTTCAGCCACACCTTCGAGAGCATATACAAGCACTACGTCAAGGAGCACGACCACATGCGACTCGGACAGGATATAGTTCTCGGCAAGGTCAACATAACCGAGAGCGAGAACGGCGGCAGGATTCCGGAGATAATCGAGAGCTACGGCTATGACTTCACGCCGGAGGACGTTGCCAGCCTCATCCTCGGAAAGGCGAGGGAGCACTACCTCGGCCAGATGCTCCACGGCGATGTTGACGTCGACCAGCTCGACTACCTCATCCGTGATGCCCACTACACCGGCGTTGCCCACGGCATAATCGACCTTGAGAGACTTTTGAAGGTTCTTAAAATCCACGATGGAGAGCTTGTGGTGGACGAGAAGGGCGTTGAAGCGGTGGAGGGCATGATGGTGGCGCGCTCGCTGATGTACTCGCGCGTTTACTTCCACCACACGGTGAAGATAGCCGAGGGGATGCTGACCAGAGCTTTGGAGTTCGCCCTCGAGGAGGGCCACCTCTGGGACTTCTGGAGGATGATAGACTGCCGCGTCCTGGTCGAGCTTGAGGACCTCGAGGGCCTCCCGGCTGAGATGGTCCGGCGCGTGAAGTACAGGGAGCTCTACAAGGCGGCCGTTTTAGCGGGCGCCGACGAGCTGAGCACCGAGGAGAAGAGGGAGCTTCTAACGGCTTACAGGAACGTCAAACGGAGGCAGGAGATAGAGCGCGCCTTAGCGGATTCTGTTGGCGCGAGGGAGGGTGAGGTCATCCTCGAGTTCAGCATAGCCGACCTGATGCTCAGCGAGCCGAGGCTCAAATCGACCGAGATAAACGTCCTCCTCGGGAACGGCGAGATACAGCCCCTGACGAAGGTCACCCCCCTGGCCAACGCACTGAAGAGGCGCCAGACGCCAAGGTGGGCCGTGCTGATAGCCTCGCCAAAGGAGTACGTTCCGAAGCTCAGGGAAGTCTGGAGAAGGGTGATATTCAGCTGAGAGGCTGGAGGAGAAACCGGAGCGGGCACTCCAGCCTGATCAGCCGAAGAGCTGCTTCTTTATCTCTTTCTTCAGCTCCTCTATAAGGTCTATGAGCTCGTCGGCGTCCTTCACCTCTTCAAGGCTCTCCTTGGGGATCAGCGGTACCTCACCGACGACCTCGGTTCTGGTCTTCTCGAGTATGAAGACGCCGTCGGAGTTCACTATCTTACCCACCTCGGCCACCATTTCCGCCCTCTTCACAGTTGAGCGGGTTTTGCGCTGGTCTATGCCGGTCAGGATCCTGAACTCGTCCTCCCTCGAAACCGCGTTGAAGGGGGCCTTCTTCACCTTGACGACGCCGAGGCCGAGCTCTCTCAGGCGGTCGAAGATTTCCTTCTCGAGGGGTGTCTCCGGGGTAACGTTGAGGTTGGCCTCGACCTTCGAGTTGAGGACGTCTATCGGCTCAGCTATGGGCTCGTCAAAGAGCTCCTCCAGGCGGAGGGCCACCTCCAAGGAAACCGCCTGCTCACCTCGCTCGTAGTTTATAAGGCTCTTACGGGAGACGCCAAGGAGACTGGCGAGCTCGTTTACTGAGTAGCCGCGCTCCTCGCGGAGCTGTCTCAGCAGCTTGCCGTTGACCCTCACGTAGAAGCCTCCGCGCTCGGCGAATATCGCCGGCAGTTCGTTCTCGACGAGGACGTCGTAGAGAGTCTCGGGCCTTAAAGCGTAGATTCCGAAGCGCTCGTAAACTACCCCCTCCTCGAGCTCTGCATTTTTTGTCTTGAGGCCCACTATAAGGGGGGAGGCCTTGAAAAAGCGGGCGAGGCGCTTCAAATCCTCCGCCTGCTCCTCGGTGACGGTGTCGATATTGGTGGCTACCTTGATGAAGAGCAGTACGAATAACCTGCTAGCCACTATGTCAAAGCACGAGCCCTTGAACTCCATCCTGGCCGTCTTGTAGCCTGTGTCCCTGAGCACGGCCTCAACGGTTCTTATGAGTCTTCCCCTGTCCATCATTTTTAAATACGCAAACGGCTTAATAAACTTAAGGTGTTCGCATGAGACCGATCATACTCAAAGGCAACCTCGTCTCCCTGGGCATGCTCCTCAGGGACGACCTCAGGCAGGTCTGGCTCTGGTACAACGATCGCGAGGTCCGGAGGTACCTCTCCTCCCCGGAGGAGATATTCTTCTACGAGGACGAGCTCGAATGGTACGAAGCCCTGAGACGGGAAAAGAAGAATGAGAAGGTCTTCGCAATCCTCGAAAACTCCTCGCGCTCCCTTGTCGGGCTCGTGGGGCTCCACAGGATAGACCATCACAACGGCCGCGCCGAGCTGGGCTACTTCATCGGCCGGGAGCACTGGGGCTACGGCTACGCGAGCGAGGCTGTAAAGCTCGCCCTAGAGTACGCCTTCGAGTGGCTCAACCTCCGGAAGGTCTACGCCCACGTGTTCGAGACTAACGGGGCGTCGATAAAAGTCCTCGAAAAGAACGGCTTCCAGCTTGCGGGCCGCTGGAAGAAGCACCAGTACGTGCCCGGCGAGGGCTTCGTCGACGTGCTCATGTACGAGAAGTTCAGGGAGTAAGGGTTCAGGTGAGCCACATGAGGAGAACCGGCCTAGTTCAGCTTCTCGCCTTAGCGCTTGCGGGGATGGTTGTTTTCTCCCCCGGTTGTCTCGGAAATGGAGGAACTCCAGCGACCACAGCGCCCTCGCACTCCGAAAAGACAGCCTCACCCGGCTCCACGGAGATGGCCTCCGAACCCCAAAGAAGCACGTCCCCGACGTCCACGGCCCTCACGAACTCCATTCCAGCGACCACTAATGTGACGGAAACAACCCCCTCGGAGACCAGCACAGCCACCCGGACGACTTCCACGTCCACAGGGACCCCCGGGACGGTCGAGGTCACGTTCATAGTCTCGGTCCCTGACTACACGCCGGAGAACGATTCAGTGTACATAGCCGGCGACTTCAACGACTGGAACCCCGGCGATGAGAGGTACCGGCTAAAGAAGCTCCCCGACGGCAGGTGGGCGATAAACCTGACCTCCCCCCACGGGAAGACTATAGAGTTCAAGTTCACGCGCGGCTCGTGGGAGACCGTTGAAAAGGGCAGGAACGGCGAGGAGATACCCAACAGGCGGTTCACGTTCAAGGAAAACGGAACCTACGAGTTCACGGTTTATCACTGGAGGGACTACGTTGAGGAAGTCGGCGTCGGCGAGCACACGATAACCGGCAACGTGACGACCTTCAAGATGTTCATCCCCCAGCTCAACAGGACGAGGAGAGTGTGGGTCTATCTGCCGCCCGACTACGGGGCGAGCGGGAAGCGCTACCCGGTTCTCTACATGTTCGACGGCCAGAACCTCTTCGACAGGGCAACTTCCTTTGCCGGGGAGTGGGGCGTGGACGAGGCACTGGAGCGTCTGTACGGAGAGAGAAACTTCTCGCTAATCGTCGTGGGCATAGACAACGGCGGTGACAAAAGGATCGACGAGTACGCCCCCTGGATGAACGGTGAGTACGGCAGGGGCGGCGAGGGAGACGCGATGGTCCGCTTCATCGTCGAAACTCTCAAGCCGTACATCGACTCCCATTACAGAACCCTCCAGAACGAGACGGGAATAATGGGCTCCTCGCTCGGCGGACTGATGGCAGTTTATGCCGGCTTCAAATACCCCGGGACCTTCCGCTACGTTGGGGCCATGAGTTCAGCCTTCTGGTTCAATCCGCAAATATACGACTTCGTGAGGAACGCCCCGGAGGGCCCGGAGAAAATCTACATCGACTGGGGAACCCTCGAAGGAAGCGACCCGAGCGAGATGATAGAGACCAACAGAAAAATGGTGGAAGTGCTGAAGGAAAGGGGTTACGTGGAGGGCGAAAACCTGATGGTGGTCGAAGACCAAGGCGCAACGCACAACGAGTACTACTGGTCGAGGCGCTTTCCGGACGCGGTGCTCTGGCTCTTCGGCGGTTGATTTTTAAACCCCCTCTCCTTTTCTCCAAACATGCTCATCCACATCGGAATCGACGACACCGACTCACCGAACGGCATGTGCACCACCTATCTCGGTGCCCTCCTCTACCGCGAGCTCTCAAGGGTAGTGGAGCCCATCGACCTTCCGAGGCTGATAAGGCTCAACCCGAACATCCCGTACAAAACGAGGGGCAACGGAGCTGTTGTGATGACCTTCGAGGTCGATGAGGAGGCCATTCCGGAGATCAAGGACACAGTCCTCTTCTACGTAAGCCAACTGGCTGACTTCGAGCACGAGAACACCAACCCCGGCGTTGTCTTTTTTGAGGGAGAAATCCCAGGGGAGCTCCGCGAGTTCTCGCTTAAAGCCCTGAGGGAGCACGTTACGATCGAGGAGGCCGAGAGGGTCGCAAAAGATGTCGGGGCGGAGATCTTCAAGTTCAAGCTCGGCAGGGGCATAATAGGCTCCCTCGCGGCAATTGGATATCCCCTTGAGCGCTTCACCTACGAGCTGTTGGCTTACAGGGAGCCGGACAACTGGGGAACGCCGAGAAAGGTCGATGCGAAGAGTGTCTTCGCCGCCGACCGCTGGAGCTATCCCTTCACCTACGACAACGTTGACCCCTACAAGAGGAGCGTCCTCATAACGCCCCATGGCAAGGACCCGGTTCTCGTTGGCATCAGGGGGATTGAGGGAGGAAAGGTCATCCAGACCTTCGAGCGGATTGAGTTTGGGGAGCCGGTTGCGTTCTACCAGTTATTCAAAACAAACCAGAACACCGACGACCACCTTACCCCAAAGAAAATCGGCGAGCTGAAGCTATATGACAGCGCGGTAGTCAAGGGCAGGGTCGCTGGCCCCTACTGGGAACGCGGGAGGCATGTTTTCTTCGAGCTTGAGGACGAGACAGGGAAGATACGTGTCGCGGCCTTCGAGCCGACGAAGAAGTTCAGGAACTACGTTAGGAAGCTCCTGCCTGGAGACAAGATAATCGCCGCTG
>JAMOTW010000214.1 GCA_027062125.1 Thermococcus sp. | reverse complement strand
AGAAGCTCAGCAGGGAAGCCTACGCGGAGTACAGGGCGCTTTTGATGAAGGCAAGGCCCGAGGTGAAGGGCTCGAAGATCACGGTCAGGCTCTCCGACGGCACGGTCGAGCTCGAGGAGGGCGTTCTGAGGATCAAGGCCAAAAACAGGAAGACCGCGGAGAAGATACTCCGCAACCTGCACCACTACGAGCAGCCACCGAGCCTCTGGCCGGCCTACGGGCTGAGCTACTCGCTCAAGAGGCGGAGGCGGACGGTTCTTTAATCCCCTTTCCCTTCACTTCTCCCAAAGGTTTAAATGCCGGGTTAGGCTTAACTCTCCAAGCGGATGACGACCCTTGCCCAGTCTGATGGGTGATGACGTCGGTATTAGCTGACGCAGGGGCGGTGAGGTTCGCGGGCCGATGACCCGCCCCGTTCCTGGAGGGAACGGAATGGCAGGAAATGACGGAAGCAACGGGAACGATGGTCTCATCGAGTTCTACGCGAGCGAGGCCTTAACCTGCCCGAGGAGGATATACTTCCGCCTGAAGGGCTACCCCGAGAGGTGGCCTGAGTTCGTTAAAGTAAGGCTAAACCAGGGCATCAACACCCACAACGTCCTCGGTGAGATTCTGCAGAAACGCTTCGGCTTCGAGCTTGAGAAGCACCTTGTCCTCCGCTCCAGCAGGCTTGGCTTCGAGATACACGGAAGGATAGACGCCATCGGCGATTTCCCCATTGAAATCAAAGGCAAGACCAGCCTCCCCAGCAAACCCTACGACTACCACATGGCACAGCTGAACATATACATGCGCTGGGCCGAGGCCGAGTACGGTTACCTCTACTACATCAAGCTCCACGAGGAGCCGATGAAGGTGATAAGCAAGATCGACTTCTCGCGGTTCCCCATAGTAAAGGGGCCGAACTTCAGGGCCTTCGAGGTGCCCTACGACAACAAGCTCTTCAAGGAGACCCTGAGGCACTTCTACAAGGTCAAGAAGGCCTACGAGAAAGGAAAGCCGCCGAGGGGCGAGTATTCCTACATGTGTAAGTTCTGCCCCTACAGGTACCTGTGCTATCCGGACGAGGAGTGACTTTTGTGGTTGGGAACCGCAAAGATTGGGAAAATTTTGTGGTTGCTAACCACAAAAATTTGGGGAATATTTGGGGTTGAAGACCACAAAGCTACCCCTTTTTCACCACCCACTTAAGCCCTCCATCAACAACGGCCCCTATCTCGCCCCTGTTATATAGCCCCGCTATGAAGGCCCTGACCGGGACGAGGTTGAGGGCGAGCTTCTGAGGCGTTATTTCAACGCCGTAGTGCTCCATTATCCTGAAGGCCAGCTCGTCCATTGAGGCAGGTTTTTTCAGGAGTTCTAAGATGAGGGACTCGGTTTCCTCCACCCGTCTGAGGTTGAACTCAAGCAGTCCAGCCGCCTCTTCCCCCTCAACCGGCCTCCCGTGCGATGGGATCAGCAGGTAGCCTTTTTCTGCATAATTCTGTAGTTCTTTAATTGAAGCTTTGAATAAGTCCGGGTCGACGAGGTAGGGCAGACCCACAGAGATTGTGACCCTCTCGCCGAAGAATGAGTCGCCCGCGTAGATTATACCGTTCTCCTCGTCGAGGAAGCCTGTCATTCCGGGAGAGTGGCCGTTGAGCCCGATAGCCATCAGGCCGAAGGGCTCATCACCCCACTCGAAGACCGCGTGGACCCTCACTTCCTCGGGAAACTGGAAGACGAGGAACCCCTCGGGGGCCTTGGAGCCGAAGGTCAGGAGTTCCCTGTTGAGGGGGCTCTCGGCTATCGAGAACTCGAAGCGGTGCATGAAGAGCGGTGCGCTTATCCTCGGCGCCACCGCTATGTGGTCCGCGTGTCCGTGGGTCGCCAGTTGGGCTTTGATCTCAAGCCCGAGCTTTCTGACCTCCCTCCTAAGGTCCTTGTGCCTGCCCTTTCCGTGGCCCGGGTCGATTAGAACGGCACCTTCTTTAGTAACCCTGATGAGCGTTGAGGGGCTACCGGGGTACAGAAAAGCCGAATCACCGAGTTGTCTGAGCGCCATGTTACCACCGTAGAATTTTGGAGTCAGAGGATAAAAGGGCATCGATGCAATCGAGGAAAGTAGAAAAAGCAGGAAAAGACAGAGGCTTCAGACGTGCCTCGGGTAGAGGGTCTTCTTGCCCTCGTCCTTGGCCCTCTTGACGGCCTTCTCGACGAGGGTCTTGAGCTCGGCCTCAAGGGCCTCGTAGAACTCCGGGTTTATCCTCATCTCGGGGTCGATGGCCTTGACGGCCTCCTTAACCTTGCTCTTAACTATCATCTCAGCCATTTCAAACACCTCCATTCAGGGGGGCCGCTTTGGGCGGCCGCCAATAATCTTATCTCTCCGGGGTTTATAACCTTTCCTGCGGCGTCCGCCCATTTTCGAGGTTTGGGGCCTTTTGTGGGAACCGTACTACCCTGAGGATGGGAACCACTCCAAAAGGTTAAATTCTCCTGGGTGGAAGTGGTTACGGTGGTGGTATGAAGAGGCTCGTCCTCATCGACGGCGAGCACTATCCGGACGTTACCGCGTGGGCCGTGAGAAAGCTGGGTGACGTATGTTGCGCCGTCTTCCTCGGGGGAAGTGAGAAGATAGGAAGCATCGGGGAGATAGAGGAGAGGCTTGGCATCCCCGTATACTACGGCGAGAACTACCTGGGGGCCATTGCCAGGGCCCTCAGGGAGCATGAGGTGGACGAGGTCGTCGATCTGAGCGATGAGCCCGTGCTCAACTACGAGGACAGGTTCAGAATAGCCTCACTCTGCATGCTCCACGGCGTTGTCTACAGGGGGGCGGACTTCGAGTTCCGGCCGAAGCCCCTGAGGAGAACCAAGAAGCCAAGCCTGGCCATAATCGGAACCGGAAAGCGCGTTGGAAAGACCGCCGTGAGCGGCTTCGTGGCGAGAACGTTAAAGGAGATCGCGAACCCCGTGATAGTGACGATGGGCCGCGGAGGTCCGGAGGAACCGGAGCTGATAGAGGGGGATAAGTTCGAGATAACCCCCGAGTTCCTGGTTAAACTCGCGGAGAGCGGCAAGCACGCCGCCTCCGACCACTTTGAGGACGCTCTAACAGCCCGGGTGACGACGATAGGCTGCCGCCGCT
>JAMOTW010000213.1 GCA_027062125.1 Thermococcus sp. | reverse complement strand
CCCGGATAATGCAAAAAAGATTTCTGAATTGAAAACCGTATCCAACACAAAACCAGTAAGAGGATTTGTAAAAGTTGAAAGTGGGTGGAGGAAGTTAGGCATATCCAAACCTACGTGGAGGGAACTGCTAAGACAGTATGCTGTGTTTGTTTTAACTGAAAAAGGACATCTACCTGTAATCTCTGGATACGTTGTGACAGAAAAATCTAAGCTTAAAAACCAGGATGATAAGGCTTTCATGCAAGTAGGGGATTACTATCTCTACAGATGGTTGAGTGCCAATGAGATTCTACGAATCTTGAAGAAAATCCGGGAATTCTCGGGAATTGATCTGGCAGTGGTGTTAGAGAAAAAGAAATAAAACCCTCAGGCGTTGCCTTCCCTCTTCTTCGTGAGGTACTCGTGGATGGCCTTCGCGGCCCTCCTTCCGTCGCCCATGGCGAGGATAACCGTGGCCTCTCCCCTTATCGCGTCTCCACCGGCGAAGACTCCCGGGATGCTGGTCATGAGGTTCTCGTCAACGACTATCCTTCCGCGCTCCACCTTGAGGCCCGGCGTGTTGACGATGAGCCTGTTGGGGTGCTTTCCGATGGCTATGATGACGGTGTCGGCCTCTATCTCCACGTACTCGCCGGTTCCGACTATCTTCCTCTTGCCCCTGCTGTCCCTCTCGTCGAGGGCCTTCATCTTCTCGAACTTAACCGCCCTGACCTTGCCGTTCTCACCAAGGAACTCGACCGGGTTCACGAAGAACTCGAACTTTATGCCCTCCTCCTTGGCGTGCTCGACCTCCTCAACCCTGGCGCTGACGTCCTCAGGGCCGCGGCGGTAGGCTATTGTGACCTCGGCACCGAAGCGCCTCGCGCTCCTCGCGGCATCCATAGCGGTGTTTCCGGCGCCGATGACGACGACCTTCTTGCCGACCTTGACGGGGGTGTCGTACTCGGGGAACAGGTAGGCCTTCATGAGGTTGACCCTGGTAAGGAACTCGTTGGCGGTGTAGATTCCGTTGAGGTTTATACCGGGCGCGTTGATGAGCCTCGGGGTTCCGGCGCCGGAGCCTATGAAGACCGCGTCGTACTCCTCCAGGAGCTCCTCGATGGTGACGGTTCTTCCAACGATGTGGTCGGTGAGTATCTTGACTCCAAGCTTCTTGAGCTTGTCAATCTCGCTCTCGACGATGCTCTTGGGCAGCCTGAACTCGGGGATGCCGTACATGAGCACTCCACCGGCCTCGTGGAGGGCCTCGTAGATTGTAACGTCGTAGCCGAGCTTGGCGAGCTCGCCGGCGGCGGTGAGTCCTGCCGGCCCGGCACCGATGATGGCCACGCTCTGGCCCTTCTTCTCGATCTTCGGGATCATCTCGAAGAGGAGCTCCTCGTCTATGCCCTTCTCACGGGCGTAGTCGGCCACGAAGCGCTCGAGCTTTCCGATGTTTATCTTGTCGCCGACCTTGCCCATGACACAGTTCATCTCACACTGGTCCTCCTGCGGGCAGACCCTTCCGGTGGTGGCGGGAAGGGAGTTGCAGGCCCAGATGACGTTGAGGGCTTCCTTGACGGCCTTGTCGGGGTCGTCGCGGTACTGGACGAGCTTGCTTATGAAGCCTGGAATGTCGATGTGGACGGGACAGCCCTTTATACAGGGCGCGTAGTTGTACGGGCACTGGAGGCAGCGCTCGGCCTCCTTAACGGCAAGCTCGAAAGTGTAGCCGAGGTTAACCTCCGCGAAGCTCTTAATACGCTCCTCCGCCGGCATCTCCGGCGTCGGAACGCGCTCCTTGATGATCTTCCTCTTAACCGCCATTACTGCTCACCCCCCTGGAGGGCCTTCATGTACTCCTGCATGGCCCTCTGCTCCATATCCGTGTAGTACCCGCTCCTCGCTATGAGCTCGTCCCAGTTCACCTGGTACGCGTCGAACTCCGGCCCGTCTATGCAGGCGAACTTGACCTCACCGCCGACGGTGACACGGCAGGCGCCGCACATGCCGGTTCCGTCCACCATAATCGGGTGGAGGTCGGACTTCATGGGGATGCCGAACTCCTTGACGACGTTGAAGACCGCCCTCTGGTCTCCGGCGGGGCCGACCATGAACACGAGGTCCCAGTCCTCCTTTTCGAGGAGCTCGCGCACCTTCTCGGTGAGCCTCTTGGTGACGTTCTTCATGTTGGCCGGGAAGTCGAGGTTCGGGTCGATCGGGACGGTCTCGAGGATGTGCCTGCTGACGGCTCCCTCGAGCTCGTCCTTGAGGACGACCATCGGCTCGAAGGTGACGTGGAGGGTCGTAACGTCGTTTCCGAGCTCCTGCCAGGCCTTGGCTATCGGATAAACTTCGACTATTCCGGTGTAGGCGCCGATGGCGAGTATCTTCCCGAACTTCTCCATCTCGGCCGGGTTTCCGAGCGGGCCGGCGACGTTGAGGAGCTCGTCGCCCGGCTTCAGCTCGTTGGCCATCCTCATGGTGGTCTTTCCGCGTATGAAGGTTATGAGAACGACCCAGCCCTCATCCCTGTCCCACATGACGGGGGTGAGGGGAATCCTCTCACCGTTCTTGAAGGCCCTGACTATGACGAACTGGCCCGGTTTGACCTTCTTCGCCACGTGGGGCGCGTGGATCTTGTACCATATGTTGCGCATGGCGATTTCCTTCTTCTCAAGGATCTTGTATGGCACGATGAACACCTCCGTACATGAGTTCAAACTTGGTCATCTAAAGGTTCACAACCTTGAGTACTTATAAATCTGTTGTTAACCTAAGGTTGAGGATTCGGAAGTATCCTCGGACGGCGGGAGAAAGGATTAAAAAACATTCGTGGGGAGAGGTGAAGGGGGGAACACGATGAGAAGGCAAATCTACATCGCCTCGGTTGTCCTGACCGCGGTTGCACTCTTCTGGCCGGTTATCTACGGGAACGTAAGGGCCCTCCACGCGCTGCCTGGAAGTCCGATTCTCCAGGCGGTCGTTGGGGTGCTGGTCTTCGGGGCGCTGGCGTACTTCACGTACGAAGAAGAGAGTGGAGGAGCAAAGGAAGAAAAGGTCACAGCTTCCGGATGAAGGTTATGTACCCCGTGTGGGCCAGCATAGTCGTCTTGGGCCTCATGCACTCCTTCTTGACCTCCTGCTCCCTCACGAGGACCTCAACGACCCTCGGTTTGTAGAAGTGCTTCCTGTAATCCTGAAACGCCTGGAAGAAGCGATGAACCTGGTTGGCGCAGGGGGTGTAGGCCACGAAGTACCCCCCGGGGCGTAGAACCTCCACCGCGTGCGGGAGAACGTTCTCCGGTTGCGGCAGGTCGAGCACGATGTGGTCAGCGTGCTCTTCGTCGATGCCCTCGTAGATGTCCTTGAGCTTTATCGTGACCCTGTCGGAGAAACCAGCGAGCTCGACGTTCTTCCTGGCTATCTCGGCGTGGTCTTCCCTGACCTCGTAGCTGATAACCCTTCCGAAGGGCCCCACTATGTTCGCCAGGAAAATCGTGAGGGCGCCGCTGCCGACGCCGGCCTCGATAACGGTGTCCCCCGGAGAGATACCCGCGTAGGCGATTATTATGCCCGCGTCCTTCGGGTGGATTATCTGCGGCCCGCGCCTCATCTTGGCTATTATGTCGTTGATGTCCGGCCTGATGGCCCTGAACTCCTCTCCCTTGTGGCTGGTTATCGAGGTTCCGTAGGGCTTTCCGATGAGCTCCCCGAGCTTGAGTATGCCCAGGTCGGTGTGGAACTCCCTCTCTGAGACCGTGACGAGGTAGCGCTTGCCCCTCCTGTCTATCAGCAGAACCTTATCCCCCTCCCTGATCAATACTCCCACCTTCCTTCTTCACTTTCAGACCGTTCCCTGAGACATGGAAGACCATCGAGGATATCTCCTCCATCATTGCCAGGTGTTCCCTTCTCATGACGCCCTCGTTTATAAAGTGAATCCCCACCCAGTCCTCCATCGGTATCGTGCTGACAGCGGTTATCAGTGACCTGATGGCGTCGTCCCCCCCGAAGTGGATGTAGTGCCCGAGGCCGAAGGTGACGAAGTACTCCGGCTTGGAGGGCAGTCTGCTCATCCTGCTTATGATGGTGTGGTAGTTCTTCAGTAAGGCGTGGGGCTCGTAGGATGGTGTTATTTCCTCGACGACTCCTCCGTAGCTGGCCGAGCCGGGCCCTATTTTGACGACCTTGATCTTCCTCATCAGCTCGATGGTGCGGGAGTACTCCCTCCCGGAAACCCTGCGTATGTAGTTCCTGAACAGCAGGTCACCCACGCCGAAGAAGTCGGCCACGACAACGCCGTCTCTATCGAGCAACGCGGGTATCAGGAAGCCCCAGGAGAACTCCTCAACCGGGTAGGTGGGCTCGTATTCTATGAGAACGGTATCTCCCCTGTTGGCCTTACCGAGGATGTATTTCTTGAGGGTGGGAACGTCCATACCTCTCACCAAAAGGGTTTTTAACGCCATTTCTTTTAAACCTTCTCAGGTGGGAAGATGAGAAAGTTCGTGGTGTGGCCCAACGAGCTCGACGCGAGGCTCAGCAGGCGCTATGGAAGGGCTGTGGGCAGGGAGTTCGCCGTCGACGCCCCGAAGGTTGGGGAGATAGCCGAGGCGGCTTTGGCTCTTGGAATGAAGGTCGTTGAGAGGGACGATGAGAAGCTGAACCCGAGGTTAGCGGGCCTCGACGAGACCTACAAGATAAGGGGCATGCTCAGACTGGAGAGCAAGCACCCGAAGGGGAAGTCCCTCAGGATGCTCGGCCAGAAGATCAGGGAGATCAGAAAAACCCGAACTAAGGCCAAGGGCAAGAAGCACAAATCCAGGAAGAAAAAGAGGTGATCACTCCTCTTCTTCCATTTCCACGACTATGGCGGTAGTGGTGTCGATGACGCCGTCGATGTTGTGTATGTCGTGGAGTATCTTTCTGGTGAGCTCGCCGAGGTCGTTGGCCTCTATGTGGACTATTGCATCGTAGGGGCCGGTGACGGCGTCGGCCTTCGTAACGCCCGGAATCTGCTTGAGCGCCTCTATGACGCTCTCAACTTTTCCAATCTCAACGGTCAATAAAACGTACGACCTAACCATTTTTCACCACCGCGGAAAGGCTTTACGTCCATATTTAGCCCCCAACTCATTTAAGCTTTTCGTAGTGTTTTCAAGTTTTTCTGGGGGAATCGAGGAAGCAGTGGCCGACAGTGGCCCCCAGCACCCCCAAAGTTTTGAAGGCATCGAGAGGTTTGGGTTTCCCGTAAAGTACCCGCTAAAGACAGGGCCTGGGATAAGCATATAAAACCGCCGCCCCCAATTGGGTGGGATGTGAGGAGTATGAAAGTTGATGAGCTTCCGGTCGATGGGAGAATAAAGAGGATCATCCGCGAGAGGGGCATAGAGGAGCTCTACCCGCCGCAGGCGGAGGCACTTAAAAGCGGCGTCCTCGAGGGCAAAAACCTCGTTCTGGCCATCCCGACGGCGAGTGGAAAAACCCTCGTGAGCGAGATAGTCATGGTCAACAAACTCCTCCGCGAGGGCGGAAAAGCCGTCTATCTGGTCCCCCTGAAGGCCCTCGCCGAGGAGAAGTACCGCGAGTTCAAGGAGTGGGAGAGCCTCGGAATAAGGGTCGCGGCTACAACCGGCGACTACGACTCAACTGACGAATGGCTCGGGAGGTACGACATCATAGTGGCAACGGCAGAGAAGTTCGACTCCCTGCTGAGGCATTCTCCAGGCTGGGTTAGGGACGTCAAGCTTGTAGTTGCCGATGAAGTTCACCTAATAGGCTCTTACGACAGGGGGGCAACCCTTGAGATGATACTCAGCCACATGCTCGGCAGGGCGCAGATTCTCGCTTTGAGTGCCACCGTTGGAAACGCCGAGGAGCTTGCCGAGTGGCTTGACGCCGCGCTGGTTATGAGCGACTGGCGCCCTGTCGAGCTGAGGAAGGGCGTCTTCCACCTCGGCACGCTCTTCTGGGAGGACGGCAGGACGGACCGCTATCCCGAGAACTGGGAGAGCCTGGCAATCGACGCCGTGAAGAGGGGCAAGCAGGCGCTGGTGTTCGTCAACACGAGGCGTTCCGCTGAGAAAGAGGCCCTATCGCTCTCATCGAAGATCTCCAGACTGCTCACCAAGCCGGAGACGAGACGACTGGAGGAGCTGATCTCACAGATAGAGGACAACCCAACGACAGAGAAGCTGAAGAGGGCATTGAAGGGCGGAGTCGCCTTCCACCACGCCGGTTTAAGCAGGGCTGAGAGGACGCTGATAGAGGACGCATTTCGGGCAGGAATCGTCAAAGTCATCACAGCCACCCCCACATTGGCCGCTGGAGTCAATACGCCCGCCTTCCGCGTTATAATCCGCGATACGAAGCGCTACGCTGGCTTTGGCTGGACTGACATTCCCGTCCTCGAAATCCAGCAGATGATGGGCCGCGCTGGGAGGCCGAAGTACGACAGAGTTGGCGAGGCCATCATAGTCGCCAGGACGGAGGAGCCGAAGAAGCTCATGGAGCGCTACATCCACGGGAAGCCCGAGAAGCTGTTCTCAATGCTGGCGAACGAACAGGCCTTCAGGAGCCAGATTCTTGCTTTGATAACCAACTTCGGGATTCAGGACTTCCGCGAGCTCGTTTCATTCCTTGGGAGGACCTTCTACGCCCACCAGAGGGAGGACATTGCTTCGCTGGAGTACAAAGCGAAAAACGTCGTCTACTTCCTCATCGAGAACGAGTTCATCGACATGGACATGGAGGACCGCTTCATCGCCCTCCCCTTTGGGAAGAGGACTTCCCAGCTCTACATCGACCCGCTCACCGCCAAGAAGTTCCGCGACGCGTTTCCAAGGCTTGAAAAGAACCCCAACCCCTTTGGGGTCTTCCAGCTGATAGCCTCCACTCCGGACATGGCAACGCTTACCGCCAGAAAGCGCGAGCTGGAGGATTATCTCGACCTCGCCTACGAGTTTGAAGAGAAGCTCTACACCAACATCCCCTACTACGAGGACTCGCGCTTCCAGGGCTTCCTGAGCCAGGTGAAGACCGCTAAAGTCCTCCTCGACTGGATAAACGAGGTTCCGGAGACGAGGATATACGAGACCTACAACATAGACCCAGGCGACCTCTACAGAATCCTCGAGCTGGCGGACTGGCTCATGTACGCGCTCATCGAGCTGTACAGGCTTTTTGAGCCAAAGGAAGACGTGCTGGACTACCTGAGAGACCTGCACCTCAGGCTGAGGCATGGAGTCAGAGAGGAACTTCTTGAGCTGGTCAGGCTCCCTAACATCGGAAGGAAGAGGGCGAGGGCGCTCTACAATGCCGGCTTCAGAACTCAGGAGGATATAATGCGCGCGAAGGTCAAGGACCTGCTCGAGGTGGAGGGCATAGGCATCAAGGTCGTGGAGGGTTTATTCAAGCATTTCGGCGTTGAAATGCCCGGGAAGATAAAAGACGCTGGAAAAAAGGCGGAGCGCAAAAAGAAAGGGACGCTGGACGCGTTCCTCAATTAAGGGCTAACTTTTTAAATCCCCCAATTTTATCCGGGCGTGGGCACTATGATCATCATCGTGACTGGAATGCCAGGTTCGGGGAAGAGCAAGATCGTCCACGAGTTTGAGAGAAGGGGTTTTCCCAGCGTTTCTATGGGCGACATCGTGAGGGAGGAGACGGCAAAGCGCGGTCTCGAGCTCACAAAGGAGAACGTTGCCAAGGTCAGCATAAGGCTGAGGCAGGAGCTGGGACAGAACGCCGTCGCGAAGCTGACCGTTGAGAAGGTTCGCGAACTGCTCAAGGGAAGCGACGTCGTGGTCATAGACGGGGTAAGGTCCCTCGACGAGGTCGGAACCTTCAGGAGCGCCTTTCCCGAGGAGGAGATAATAATCATCGCCGTCCACACGCCGCCGCACACGCGCTTCGAGAGGCTCAAAGCGAGGGGCAGGCACGACGATCCGAGGAGCTGGGAGGACTTCGAGGAGAGGGACTGGAAGGAGCTGCGCTTCGGAATAGGAAACGTCATTGCGATGGCGGACTACATGCTCGTTAACGACGGAACGCACGACGAATACGTTAAAAAAGTGAGGGAGCTCGTGGACAGGATTCTAGCCGAGCATTGAGTCGAGGAAGAGCATGACGTAGAAGCCCACAAAGAAGCCGAGGGTAACCAGCGTCTCGTTCTTTTTTCCCCTGTATATCTCAGGTATCATCTCCTTCACCGTAACATAGAGCATCGCACCGCCCGCCATTCCAAGGCCGTACGGCAGGAGCCAGCTGAAGAGCGTGAAGAAGTAGGCCCCAACGAGAACCATCGCCATTTCCGCGAAGCCGCTCAGGACTCCCATAAGAATCGGCTGGAGGCGCTTCTTCTGAATGGCCGCCAGCGGTAGGGAAACCACCGTTCCCTCCGGGAAGTCCTGTATGCCTATCGCTATCGTCGTGATGAGGCCCACCTCGAGGTCGTAGACGAGGGAAGTGCCTACGGCGAGGCCCTCCGGCAGGTTGTGGATTATGACAGCTATCACGAGGAGCCACACCTTTCTGAGGCGGTCCTTCATTGATTTGGGGCCCTCGTAGCCCCTGACCAGGTGCTCATGGGGAAGGAAGCGGTCGATGGCGTATATCAGGAGGACGCCGAGTGCTATTCCTATTCCTGCGGGAGAGAAAGAACCGGTGCTCTCTATTGCGGGAAGTATGAGCGATGTGAAGGAGGCGACGATCATAACTCCCGCCGCGAAGCTGAGGGCAAAGTCCACCCCGTTTTCCGGGAGACTCTTGGCGAATATTGCCACCATGGCACCGAGGGAGGTCATCAGGGCAACGAACAGGCCGGCGTAGAAAGCGACCCACATTATCTCGCCGTTGGAAACGCTGAGTATCCACTCGGCGAGGCTGGCTATGAAGTTCTCTAACACTGTTAGGCCACCCTAATTATTTGGGCGGTTGGGTTTATAAGGTTTCTTCCGACCTTAGTCCGGTGGGAAAGATGGAGCTGTTCGAGGAAGTTGAAGTCGAGGCTTACGTTTACCCGACGGAGGACATCGAGAAGGTCAAGAGGGCCATGCTGAACCTGGTTCATGACCTGGAGTTCGAGGCCTTTGATAAGGGGGACCACATAATCCTCACCGGGAAGACTAAGAGCAGGAAAGCCCTCCAGAGGCTCTACGAGCTTTTCAGGGGGCAGGCGATACTCGACACGGCAAGGAGTTTCCTCGAGGAGGGCTACTTCGGCGAGGAGATAATCGTCAAGGTGAACAAGCAGGCCGCCTACGCCGGCGTCGTGAACTTCAACGAGGAGAGCCCGCTCGGCCCGATAACGATAATCATAAGGACGAAAGACCCGGTGAAGCTCATGAAGTGGCTCGCCCCGAGGACGAAGGACGGGGTTCCGATAGAGTAACGCCCGGTTCTCCCGGTATGCCTGTTTTTCTTTTGGTTCCGCGCAGGACGGCTGGGAGTCCGTTGAATCCTGCGGTCTGGGAGTGTTCCCTCGTCCACTGTTGTGGTTTCTCTTTACACTGTGCAAAAATTTTTTATTTTACTTTCGGTGGTAATGACTGAGCCTATTAATGGGTGCCCCGCGGAAGAACGGGGGGTGAGGGTTATGGAGGACCTCGATACCCTTAGAAGAATCGTGGCAAGGGGCGAGGAGCTTAACGAACGCTACGGTGAGGGCAACTGGCGGGTGAGGACGGTCACCTCCAGCGGTGGCCGCGTCTTCCTGGCCATAACAACGGAGCTGAGGCACATAGGAGCCGGGGGTGGTGACAAGGTCATAGTCGCCACGACGACCCTCGACGGCCGTTCGGTTATTGTGATTGAGAAGCTCTGAAGGGTAAAAATGGAGGGATTACTCCCTCTTTTTCTTCCTTCCCCAGCTCACCTGCGCTGTCATTATGCGCTCGCTGGAGAAGAGCCTCGCGGTCGCGTAGAGTATGGCGAGCGCCATGATGGCGAGGTATATGAGGCTGATAACCAGCGGTCTGTAGTCGCTCAGCAGGACGTAGCGGTAGTCAATCACGGGATGGGTGAAGGGTATCGCGAGCAGGACGTACTTGACGAACGATGGAAGGTCGTTGATGTCGGTGTACATCAGCAGGAAAGCCGGGAAGGCCAGTGGCAGGATAACCGCGCTGACGAGGGTCGTCGCGCTCTGCACGTCCTCGGCGAAGGTGGCCACTATCATCGCCAGGCTGAGGGCGATTATTATGGTCGTGAACACGACCAGAGCGAAGAGCATGGCCCCAGTGGGGGTGACGACGAGGCCGAGGTCTTCCAAACTCACACCGGCCGAGCCCAGCCCAAAGGAGCCCATGTAGTACTTCATCCCGACCATGTAGGCTATCGCCGCGACGAGGCCCATCATGGCTGTCCCGAATATCTTCGCCCCCACTATGTGCGTCCTCGGAACGGGGAGGGTGAGGAGGGTCTCGAGGGTCTTGTTCTCCTTCTCGCTCGCTATTGCTCCGGCCGCCATCTGTGAGGTTATCATGACCATCATGAAGACTATGAGCGGTATTGTGAACGCCTGCGCCGCTATTACGCCGGAGACCACCGTTGGGGGAACGCCGACGACGTTGTTGTTTATGACGGACCTGCTGACGGTGGTTATCGGCTGGAGTATTGCGTCCGGGTTACTGGCCCCGAGGTTCTTCACCTTTATCCTGGCTATCTCGTCGCTCAGAACCTGGAGGACGGCGTTTATCCTGCCCTCGCTCACGCTCTCCTTTACTCCCGCCCCGATGCTCATGAAGATGCCGTATATCTCGACGGTGGCGGTCTCGTTGGCCTTCAGCTTTGCGGTGAAGTCCGGCGGAATCACCACGAGGACGTTCTGCTTCTCCTCGATTGCCCGTTGAATGGCCTCTTCCACCGAACTGGCGTTCACCACGGTTACCGTTACGTTCGGGGTGACCTCGAGGGCCTTTATCAGTATCCGGCCGTATTCGCCATCGTCGAAGTTGACTATCGCCACGTTCGTTGTTTCCTGCGCCTGTTCCATTCCGACGCTGACGGCTTTGCCCATGACAGGCAGGAGGATGAGCGGGACTATGACGAGGCCGAAGACGAGCTTCTTGTCCCTGAAGAGGTTTTTGAGCTCCTTCATTGCCATTACCCAGAAGTCGCTCATCCTCCCTCACCCCCTATGGGCTCGCTGATGTTTGCCCCCACTGCCGTCATGAAGACCTCCTCGAGGTTCTCGGCGCTGTACTTGTCCTTCAGCTCCTTTGGAGTTCCGACTTCGACTATCTGCCCCTTGTTTATGAGCGCGACGCGGTGACAGAGGTACTCTACCTCGAGCATATTGTGGCTCGAGAGGAGGAAGGTAACGCCTTCGCTCCTGGCGAAGCGCCTTATCATCTGCCTTATCGCGTAGGCGTTTACTATGTCCAACCCGCTCGCCGGCTCGTCCAGTATGGCGAGCTTCGGGCGAACCATCAGGGCCCTCGCTATGAGGAGCTTCCTCGCCATCCCCTTTGAGTAGGTTGCCACCTTGTCGTTCAGCCTCTCGCCGAGACCGCTCAGCTCCATCCCGAGCTCGAGCATCTCCCTGGCCTTCGCCTCGTCCTTGGCGTAGAGCTTCGCCATGAACTCGAGGTACTCCTTTCCGGTGAGGTTCTTATAGGCCCCGGCCTCCTCGGGGAGGTAGCTTATCAGCTCGCGGACCTTCGAGGCCTCTTTGACGACGTCGTAACCGGCTATCCTTGCGCTTCCACCGGTTGGTTTGAGGAGGGTTGCGAGGATCTTCAATGTCGTGCTCTTCCCGGCCCCGTTCGGCCCGATGAGTCCGAAGATTTCGCCCTCGTTGATGGAGAAGCTTACCCCCTTGAGGGCCTTGACCTTACCGTAGTCCTTCTCCAGGTCCAGAACTTCAACCATGGGCATCTCCCGCCCTCCCTAATGATTAATCCTCCCCGTAGATAAAGATTTCTTCAATCGACCTGTTGAAAAAGCGCGCTATCTTGAATGCCAGCCTCAGCGATGGGTCGTAGCGACCCTTCTCGATGGCTATTATCGTCTGCCTCGTCACTCCGAGGGCTTTGGCAAGCTCCTCCTGGGTGAGGCCTTTCTCCTCCCTCAGCTCACGGAGGCGGTTCTTCATCGCTATCCCTCACATTTTTCTTGAGTAGTGGGCCCTGAATGCCAGGTTGCCGAAGAATATGGTGGCGAATATTAAACTGGCGAGGTTGGCGCAGGCTTCATTCCTCATGACGAACCACGAGTAGTAGAGCGAGGCCACGGTGACGAAAAGGACAAGCTCTAGCGTCCTCATTGCGGAGAGTTTGGCTATTTCCATTCCCCTCTCGTCCGGTGGCAGGCCGATGTTCTTTACTACCGTCCTGGTCATGAAGTAACCGAGGAGGCCGCCACCTATGAGGGCTAGCAGGGACGCGACGACAAGGCTCTCCATTCAGACCACCGTTTTCCCGCGGTGCGCAGGCTATCGCGTCTGCGAGATTTCAACCCGATGTAAAGTTTCCTTTACGTAAAACTTCCTTTACATCCTTATAAGCCTTTCCCCTCAAAGTTTTTAAAGCGCCGGGGAGAAGTTCAACCCGCGCGGGGGTAGCCGAGCCTGGCCAAAGGCGCGGGATTTAGGGTCCCGTCCCGTAGGGGTTCGCGGGTTCAAATCCCGTCCCCCGCACCACAACAGCCCTTGCTTGCGCAAGCGCTGGCGGAAGAAGGGGTGCCTTTTCTAAAATTTGGCGAGTGAGAGGAAGTTTCTTTTCAACTTGCTCTTTGGTGAGTGTTTTGCTTTCTAACGGCGTCCGGGGGACGCCAAAAATTAATTGAAACTACCTCAAAGGGTTTACTTAAGTTTAAACTCGCTCTAAAATTGCCTAATTTAAGAGTGCACGACTGCTTTTTGCTTCTTTTTGGAGAGAATGGCGCTCTTTTCGCCAGCCTTTCTTAAAGGCTGTGCGAAAGTTTCATCAAAGTTCGTAGCTCCTTCTGAAAATCTAAGTTTTATGTGATTTTCTTGTCAAATGGCCGTTTTGGAAATGAGAACCTTCAAAGTTACTCCTTGATTTTGGGTTTAACTCTAAGATGGACGCCCGAAGGGCGTCAATGGAGAGCAAACCCCGTTCAATGGCTTCTTCAAATTGTTCTCGCTTGAAATAGGCACTTGGAGAGTGAAATCGGCATTGAATGAGCGTTCTCTGTGAGAAGCTACAAACTTTTGGTGAAGCTTTTTCCAAAAGCTTCCTGTACTCTCAAACCCCCGGAGTGGGGCTTCGCCCCACGTTAGGAAACTTTGCAGGGCAAAGCTTGCCTACGGCATTTTGAGCTCGGTTCTTACGTCTTCATCCATCAGGACGAAGAGTATCAGCGCCGAGAGGAGGGTTAGCGTTACCGCCGGAAGGGACAGTCCCACCATCACCCAGAGGAGTCCGAAGAGCATGTCGAGGAGGGCCAGATACGGTGAGACGTCGATTATCGTTTCGTGTCCTCTGTAGATACCAACCGCGAAGAGCAGGTGTACCGTGCCTATGATGCCGTAGCCGGCAATGTCCGAAAGGCCTCCCCCCAATAGTCCAATGCCGTAGAAAAAGAGTGCCAGAAGGGAGAAAAAGGAAACGATGAGGGCTTTAGGCTGCATCTCCGAGCTCCTCCACGGGGAGCTTCATCCTCGAGACCGTGAGGAGGGTCAGGATTCCGAGGAGCGGCATGAAGGCCAGCTCTCCGAGGGCCAGTACCGTGCTCTGGCTGGCCAGTATCTCCGTCACGGTCGGTGCCACCGCGTTGGCGGAGTTGGAGATCAACCCGAGGGCGAAGCTGGCCTTGGGGAAGATGTTCTTTGGATAGGTGGCCGGGGCACTCGTCCAGAACGCCGGCCCGGTTCCCTGAAGGGCGCCGATGAGAACCACCGAGGCGAGGGTTAGGGTGTAACTCCCCGCCATAATGGCTTTGCCGTAGATGACGAGGCCGAGGAAGGCCACCGCGTAGGAGAAGACCATGACCTGAACGATGGCCTTGAAAAGTCCCTTCGCGTTCGGGTTCTTCCTGGAAAGCATGTAGCCGACGTAACCCATCCCAATGCTCCAGATGGCCTTGGAGAGGTTCAACGCCGTGCTCAGGTTGGCGACCTGGTCCTTGGTCCAGCCTATCGCGTAGCCGAGGGAGCTGGAGAAGCCGACTATCGTGAAGATGACCCACAGGGCCGGGAAGAACGTGAAGCCAAGCACCCAGGTGAAGGGCATCTTCCAGACGCTTACCTTCTCGGCCCCCTCGGTTTTGTGGATTATCTCGAAGTCCTCTGTGAAGAGCCACCAGATGAGGAGGGCGGCGTACATTATGACGACCGTAATCCAGAAGCCTCCCATCCAGCCGAGGTTGGACACCGCGTACTTCGCGCTCATGCTCCCGAAGACGCCTCCCCAGAAGATGCCCGAGAGGATTATGCCCTTGGCGAAGGGCCTCTCGGCCACGAAGAAGTGCGCTATCTGGGTGCTGAAGAGCGGCACGAGCGTGACAACGAAACCCTGGATGAACCTGAGGAAAACCACCACGTACCAGTTGGGTGCGAGCGGTATGAGGGCCTGTGCTATGGCGGCCCAGCTGAGTGCTATGGCCACGCTCTTCTTGAAGCTCCCTTCGTATATCCTGGTGTGCCCCAGTAGGAACGCTATGAAGAGACCGAAGACGTAGGCTATGTGTTGCCACTCGTAGGCGCTGTCTGTGATCCCAAAGTGCGCTATTATATCCGGCTTGGCGACGCTCATCATCGTGAGCGTTCCGAAACCGGCCGTCATAACGACAGTGTCAAGCAGGACTGACCTCCACCTTTTGTCCATTTGACTCCCCCCTGATCCCTAAATCTTTCCAAACAGCATCAGGACTCCGAAGAGTATGAAGAGGACCCCTGCCCCCTTGTGAACCAGCTCGATCGGGAGGACGTCCCCAAGCTTGTCCCCCAGAACGGCCCCCAGCAGGTTGACGGCCGCGAGGCCGAGAATAGCCCCTACGAAGGCCGTCTTCCAGCCGTACTTCGAGGCAAAGGCTATGGTCGCGAGCTGGGTCTTGTCCCCGAGCTCGGCAAGGAATATGGCAAAGAAAATGGCGAGGATTCCGTCCATCGATCCTCCCTCAGAGCTTTGAAAGGGCCTCGTTCATCCTCTGCATCGCTTCGAGGAGCTGTTCCTTCTTGGTCGCATAGCTTATCCTTATCCAGCCCTCGCCGGCCTTTCCGAAGGCAGTTCCCGGAATGACGACCACGCCGGCGTTCTCGAGGAGCCAGTCGGCGAAGTCCTCGCTGCTCATGTCGGGTTCGGGGTCGATCTTGGCCCAGACGTAGAAGGCACCCTTCGGCTTAAAGGGCGTTATGTGCGGCATCCTGTTGAGATGGTGCAGGACGAGCCTCCTCCTCTCGGCATAGACCTTTCTCATGGTCTCGAGGGCCTCCCAGCTGCGCTTGTCCCTGAGGGCGGTGATTCCGGCTATCTGGATGAATGAAGTGACGTTTCCGATGACGTATGCGTGGAGCTTTATCATGTCCCTGATGACCTGGCTCGGGGCTATGGTGAAGCCCAGGCGCCATCCGGTCATGGCAAAGGTCTTGGAGAAGGAGTTCGCCAGAATCGTGTTGTCGGGGGCGTACTTTATCATCGGGTAGTGCTTCGCCCCCTCGTAGAGGAAGTGCTCGTAGGGTTCGTCGCTTAGGATGTAGATGTTGTAGTCCTGGGCTATGTCCGCTATGGCCCT
>JAMOTW010000212.1 GCA_027062125.1 Thermococcus sp. | reverse complement strand
CCTCAACTCCTCCCGGAATCTCGATGAGGAACATCCACGAGCCGTCGCTGGCCCACTCCTCCCTCTTTATGTTGCCAAACTTCCTAACCTCTCCGTAGGCTTTGCCCACGTAGTCGCTCGGTATCTTAACGGCTATTACCTTCATCTCCAGCTTTATCGGGAGGAGCGGCCTTATAGCCTTGATGACCCCAGGAACCTGCGCTTCCGCGTCCTTGAAGAGGTCTATGTGCACGCCGGCCTCCTCCATCGCCCTGAGAATCCTGTCGACAGGGTGTGGGTAGCCGGTTCTTGGATCAACGGCGTGTCTGTGAATCACCGTCGCTATGTAGCGCCTCTTGTCCTCGAGCATCTGCCTCCTCTGCTCGGCGGTGAGCTGAACGTCGCCCTTGCGGAGGATAACCTTCGCCACCTCGTAGGGGTCACTGGTGCCGAATATCTTCTCCATCTCGTGCTCGCTGGCCTTGTCACCCTTGTGGGCGTCCTTGAAAACGTAGGGAGTGGCAAGGATCTCCTCTATGGGAACGTCCTTGCCCTCCTTGAAGTCCCTCGCGAGGTATGGGTCCACCAGTATCTCAAAGGTCTCGCCGTGCGTCTTCAGACGGGCGATGACTGCCTTATCAACGCTTATGGGCATCGCCCGTCACCTCAGTAGTTCTGGTCGAGTTCGGAGTAGTCCTCTTCCCTCTCCTCGACTTCCTCTTCCTTGACCTCTTCGAGGATTTCAGCGAGGTACTTCTCGACGTCTTCCTTCGCGAGCTTCTTCCAGCGCTTGTCCTCTGTGGTTATGTAGGCGACCTCTATTCCTTCCGCACTCGGCTCCTCGAGGGTCTTCGCGAGGGCCAGTATGGCGAGCTTTACCGCGCCATCCATATCTATGTCATCGGTGTAGTGCTCCTCGAAGATGGCCATGGCAACGTTCCTTCCGCTTCCTATGGCGACGGCCTTCCACTCGAAGTAGGCACCGCTCGGATCGGTCTCGTAAAGTTCGGGCTTGTCATTGACGCCCGCCATCAGAAGGGCGGCACCGAAGGGCCTCACACCGCCGTACTGGGTGTGGGCCTGCTTGAGGTCGCAAATCTTCTTCACCAGAACGGTGAGCGGAACAGGTTCGCCATAGGTGAGCCTGTAGACCTGGGCCTCCAGCCTTGCCTTGTCCACCAGAACCCTTGCATCAGCGATTATGCCGCTCGGGGCCGCGGCTATGTGGTCGTCGATCTGGAAAATCTTCTCGTAGCTGCTCGGCTCTATGAGCTTGCTGGTTATCCTCTTCTCGACCGCGAGAACAACTCCGTCTTTCCACTTGACTCCCACAGCGGTTGCTCCGCGCTTCACTGCCTCCCTCGCGTAGTTCACCTGAAAGAGCCTTCCGTCAGGGCTGAAAACCGTAATAGCCCTGTCGTAACCGGCCTGTGGTGGTACAAACGCCATTTTACATCACCTCTAAGGATTATCGTCATATCTCCTACTCTCTTTGGTTAATTTGGGCGGCGGTTAATTAAGCTTTTCTATTCACCCTTAAGCGCAACCAGCGCCATCTTTCTCGCTATCCTGCGCGCGAACTCGAGGGGAATGAACGCCACGAGGAAGACTATCACCGCCAGTATCAGCGAGTTCTGCCTGCCCAGAGGGTGCCATATCATCAGCAGGAAGGCGACCAGCATGAGGCCCAGCCCTATCGCCAGAAACCTCTGATAGGTCTTCTTCATAACCTCGAGTGCTTCATCCATCTCTCCCACCGGGAGCTTTTTATCGGGAACCCGTTTTAAGCCTTTGGTGGTGGGAATGAAGTGTCCCTTCTGCAACCCGAATGAAGAGGCGGTCCTCTACGAGGACGGGCTTATTAGAATACTCCTCGACTCCTACCCTGCCAGCAGGGGGCACCTCCTGGTGGTCCCGAGGAGGCACGTCGAGAGCTGGTGGGAGCTGAGCGGGGAGGAAAAGGCCGCCCTGATAAGGGGCATGGAGCTGGCGATGGAGAAGCTGAAAGAAGTGCTGAAGCCGGACGCCTTCAACGTGGGAATGAACCTGGGGAGGGAAGCCGGCCAGACCGTTCCGCACCTCCACCTCCACGTGATTCCCCGCTGGAAGGGTGACTGCGCCCACCCCCGGGGAGGGGTCAGGAAGGCGGTCCTCGATTTGGAGGACGAGAACCTGAGCCTGAAGGAGCGCTGGGTAAAGAACAGGCTGAGCGGGGAGGAGGTCGAGCGGCTGAGGGAGGCGTTCGGACAACACTTTGAGTGATAATTCTATTCGTTCCCGCAATGTTTTTATTCACAATTTTCCAATACTTACAATGCAACGACCTCCGATGGTGATACAGATGAGGCGGTTGGTTGTAGTGGTTCTCGCCGCGCTGCTCGTACTGAGCGGCCTGCCACAGACAACCGGAACAGCAACGACAGGTCAAGACAGGGGGAGCGTTGTCAATCCAAAAAGAGGGTCCTCATCATCAACAAGCGGAACGCCGAAGTGAAGACAATGAAACTGAGTGACAAAATGAGTGCAATGTCCCCAAGAGAAGCAGACAAAGGCGTCAAAGTGAGCAACGTCACGACCAACGCAACGCCAAAGGCCAAGAACGGAGCCAAATACGAGGCAACGTTCATTTTCAGGAAGGATGGGGATAGCGTCAAGACCCTCAGCACCGAGTCAGTTTCGAGTTCAGAAACCTCAACTGAGACGAGCTCGCTGACCTTTGACGCCGTTGCAACCTCAACGGACGTTGATGAGGACGATGCAGAAATATGGTTCCTCATCAAGCTGAACGACGCCGATGGAATTCCGTTTTACAGAGAGCTTGAGCTGAACGGGGAGCTTGAGAAGGAGGGCTCTATCTACAGGTTCGACCCTTCCGATGGGTTTGGCATAGATGATCCTGACTTGCATCAAAGCTTAATTGAAGCCGACGCCTACGGCGACTACGACGGCGACGGCGTTCCGAACGCGGTGGAGCTGTTCATCGGAAAGAATCCGACGCTGAGGGATATTCTTGGCATTAAACTTACCGTGGCCGTCGGTTGGGATGCAAATCAAACCGAGCTCACCCAACTCTTATGGGGATTCCAGAAGGCAAGTCAGGTCATCTACGACTACACCGACGGCTACGCGATGATCAGTGAGATAACGATAAAGAACAACGTACATGAA
>JAMOTW010000211.1 GCA_027062125.1 Thermococcus sp. | reverse complement strand
CAACAGGGTGCCCATAGAGGTCCTCACCGAGAAGGAGCGCATAGTGGTCAAGGCCATCCTCGATAAGGGCGGAACCGTGAAGCAGGAGGAGCTTCCGGAGCTGACCGGCTATTCGAGGCCGACGATAAGCAGAATCATCCAGGAGCTCGAGAAGAAGCAGCTCGTGGAGAGGGAGAAGGTCGGAAAGACCTTCATAGTGAAGCTCACGAAGGAGATAGTCATAAGGGACTGAACGGTCGGAAAGCCCTACCGTTCATCACTTTTCTCAGCCCTGGCCGTTCTCCTCATCCCGTAGTGGGTAGGGAAGATGGCAGAACAAACGAAAATTTGAAAACTCGGCAGAAATTACTTCCTGAACAGGTGGCCGTGGGCCCTGTTCACGTGCCTTGTGTACTCCTTAGAGTCCCTGAAGAGCATTCCGCAGCGCGGGCAGCGGTAGTAGCGGACACCATCGCGGTCGTAGAAGATAACCGCCTTCAGCTCCGCCACTTCCACCACCTCCGGGCTTAGGTGAGAAGAGGGATTTTAAAATTTTACGGAAGGGGAAGGGCAGAAAGGGGAATCAAACCCATATCCTGTTGCCCTTCACCTTGAGGTAGCCGAGGGTCTGGAGCTCCTTGAGGAAGTCCTCTATGGCATCCTCGTCGAAGTATACGTTCACCCTCTCGCGCTCGCCCTCGACGACTATCGGCTCCCTCTCCATGAGCGCCTCCATCAGCTCGTTCTTGCGCCTGTGCCTCTCGGCCAGCTCCAGTATGACGTCCGCCAGAACCGAGCGGGCTATGCCGTCGAACATCGCCTCAACGAGGCTCTCCTCCGTGGCGTACTCCTCGGCTATCTCGAGGGCGGCCTCGACGAGCTCCCGGTCAACCTCCATGACCTCGACGTAGTAGTTCTTCTCGAGGGTGTACTCCGTGACCATGCTCGGGTTGAACCTGTCCTCAAGCTCGTCGAGGTACCCCTCGACGTCCTCTATCGGGAAGCGGAGCTCGACCCTAAGAACGTCCAGATGGGGCTTCTCCTTAAGAATGAGCTTTCCATCGCTCTCATCGACGGCTTCGGCCTCCATGAGGGCCGTCACGAGTATTAGCTTGCCGAGGTCCGACTCATCGAAGACATCCTCGATGCCCTTCTCCGTTCCAATATTCCAGTTGGCCATTATCTCCTCGTAGGCGGCCCTTAGCCCCTCGAGGTGCTCTTCCACCGGAGCTATGCCCTCGGCCCTCTCGAGAAGCTCCGCGTAGGTGCCCTCGATGACTATGTAGTGCGATATCTGGGGGGAAACCTCTTCCCTCGTCCTGTTCATTATCCCCGCCCTGCTTAGCTCCCTTGACAGGGCGTTCATATCCTCCCTGCTGAGAACCTCCAACCTCAAGCTTCTCACCGAAGGAAGAAAGGCGAAGGGGGTTATAACCTTAGCCCTCCCCGACCAGCTCCGACAGGAGAACCTTCAGCGGCTTGTTGGTGAGCTTTTCAACGGTCTCCCTGACCTCGTCCTCGAGCTCCGGGGTGTAGCTGGCGTAGAGGTAGAGGGCGTAGGCGTTCAGCTTCGGGTCGCCCTCGGCCATCCTCTCAACGGCATTGGCTAAAACGGGGTTGCCCAGGAGCTCGTCGGCGACTGCCCTCATCTTCTCCCTGTCGTCCCCCTCCACGGCCTCCCTCAGCGGGCGGTAGAAGAGGTTCAGGACCGTCCTAGCGAGCCTCTCCCTCTCCTCGAAGTCCTCCATCGGGGTGGGCGGCGACTCCCTCCGGCTCCAGAGGAGGTAGGCCGCGGGGGCAACGAGGAGGACGAGGGCTATGATGAAGTATGGCGTGAGTGGGAGGTTGAAGTAGTACGGGAGGCGGTTCTTCATGAAACGGAGCGCCAGCATGCCTATGACTATCCAGACTCCCATGAGGATGAGGTAGTAGGCGGTGTAGTCCTTCCGCCGGAGGGCCCTGTACTTGGTGGGCGCCCCTATCTCCTCCAGATAGCGCATCCTCTCCTCCGCCATCGAGATCTCCGCCTCGAGGCGCTTAATTCGCCTGTCTATCTCGGCCAGAACCTCGTCCTTACCCATTCACCTCACCCGTCCGGTACGGCACATCAGGTAATTTGGAGTGCATCCTCATAAGCCTTTTCTATCTCCTCTGTGACCCTGTTCCAAGAGTAACGCTCCTCAACCGCCCTCCTTCCGTTTGATCCGAGTTCCACGGCAAGCTCTCGGTCCTTGAGAACCCTGCGAATGGCGTTTCTCAGCTCGAGTTCGTTGCCAGGGGGCACCAGAAGCCCGCTCTCGCTGTTCATGATTATCTCGGGGATTCCCCCAACGTCCGTGGCGACCACCGGGACCCCCGCGGCCATGGCCTCCAGGATGACTATTCCAAAGGCCTCCGCCGTGGTGGAGGGAAGGACAAAGACGTCGGCCATTCCGAAGAGCCCCGGGAGGAGGGAGTCCTCGACGTAGCCCAGGAAGCGAACCCTGTCCTCTATCCCGAGAAACTTTGCCTGTGCCCTGAGGAACGGGAGCATCTCCCCGGAACCCGCCATGACGAGGGTAACATCGTCCATCTCCTTTGAAAGGTTCTGAAACGCGTTGAGGAGAATGTGGGGGCCCTTCCTTGGGGACATCCTGCTAACGTAGAGGACAACTCGCCCCTCGATGCCGAGCTCCCCCTTAAGGCGCTCTTTCTCCCCCTCGCCGAGGGGCCTGAAAACGTCATCATCAACTCCATTGGGGATGACCCTTACAGGAGCGTCCGTGAAGTGCCGTATAAACGCCTCCGCCGCCCTACTGACGGCTATTATCTCGTGGGGGAAGCCCAGGTAGTGGCTGAAGAGGGGTATGGTTATTCCAAGGGCCTCCCAGAGTCGGGATTCATGGGAAAATGATATGCTGTGCGTCGTCAGGAGCGTGGCCTTTCCGAGGTTTCTGCCGGCCTTCACCGCCTTGAGGGCGAGGGGGGTGAATGCGTGGTGGGAATGAATCACGTCGAAATCTTTCAGGTACTCACCGAGCTCCCTGTTCGACTTCAGGCCGTAGGTCAGGTTTATACCCAGGATTGGGCTTACCACCCCCGGGACCTTCACCAGCTCGATTCCCAGCTTTTCAAGCTCTTCCTCCTTCCCGGTTTCGAGGTCGTTCGTCACGATTGCGACCTCGTGGCCCCTCTCCCTCAGGTGTATCGCCAGGTGGTGCATGTG
>JAMOTW010000210.1 GCA_027062125.1 Thermococcus sp. | reverse complement strand
CCCGCGCTGCAGGACGAGTCTGGCCAAGGCTGAAGTCGGCTACGTCGAGGAGGACGGTTACCTCTACTACATCAAGCTCCCGCTCGCCGATGGAAGCGGCCACGTCCCGATAGCCACCACGAGGCCCGAGCTGATGCCGGCATGTGTTGCCGTCTTCGTCCACCCAGAGGACGAGCGCTACAAGGACGTTGTGGGCAAGAAGGTTAAGCTCCCGATATTCGAGAGGGAAGTGCCGGTTATAGCCGATGAGGACGTTGATCCGGAGTTTGGAACCGGCGCGGTCTACAACTGTACCTACGGTGACGAGCAGGACGTCGTCTGGCAGAAGCGCTACAACCTCCCGGTTATCATAGCGATCAACGAGGACGGCACCATGAACGAGAACGCCGGGCCTTACGAGGGACTTAAGACCGAGGAGGCGAGGAAGAAGATAGCGGAGGACCTCGAGAAGATGGGCCTGCTCTACGACAGGAAGAAGGTCCGCCACCGCGTCCTCAGGCACACCGAGAGGAGCTCCTGTATGGCCCCGATCGAGCTGCTCCCCAAGAAGCAGTGGTTCATTAAGGTGAAGGACTTCACGGACGAGATTGTTAAGGTGGCGGAGCAGATCAACTGGTACCCGAGCGACATGTTCCTCCGCCTGAAGGACTGGGCGGACTCGATGGACTGGGACTGGGTTATAAGCAGGCAGCGTGTCTTTGGAACGCCCATCCCCTTCTGGGTCTGCAAGAACGGCGAGATAATCCTGCCCAACGAGGAGGACTTACCCGTTGACCCGCGCTTCGACAAGCCACCGAGGAAGTGCTCCGACGGCAGCGACCCGGAGCCGGTAACGGACGTCCTCGACTGCTGGGTAGACTCCAGCCTCACGGCGCTGATCATAAGCAGGTGGCACGACGCGATAAAGGGCGACGAGGAAGGAAAGCGCTGGTTCAAGCACAACTTCCCGACCGCCCTGAGACCCCAGGGAACCGACATCATCAGGACGTGGGCCTTCTACACGATATTCAGAACCTACGTCCTCACCGGCGAGAAGCCCTGGGACGACATACTCATCAACGGTATGGTCGCCGGACCGGACGGAAGGAAGATGAGCAAGAGCTACGGCAACGTCGTTGCCCCGGACGAGGTGATCCCGAAGTACGGCGCCGACGCTTTGAGGCTCTGGACCGCCCTCGCTCCGCCCGGAGAGGACCACCCGTTCAAGTGGGAGACCGTCGACTACAACTACCGCTTCCTCCAGAAGGTCTGGAACATCTACCGCTTCGCCGAGAGGCACCTTGAGGGCTTCGACCCGGCGAGCGCTCCGGATGAGCTCGAACCGCTCGACCGCTGGATACTCAGCAGGCTCCACAGGCTCATAAAGTTCGCCACCGAGGAGATGGAACGCTACCGCTTCAACCTGCTCACGAGGGAGCTCATGACCTTCGTCTGGCACGAGGTCGCTGATGACTACATCGAGATGATCAAGTACCGCCTCTACGGCGACGACGAGGAGAGCAAGTTCAAGGCTAAAGCGGCCCTCTACGAGCTGCTCTACAACGTGATGCTCCTCCTCGCGCCCTTTGCCCCGCACATCACCGAGGAGCTCTATCAGGAGATGTTCAAGGCCCACATCGGTGCCAAGAGCGTGCACCTCCTCGAGTGGCCGAAGTACGACGAGGCGAAGATCGACGAGGAGGCTGAAAAGCTCGGTGAGCTCGCCCGCGAGATAGTCGGCGCCATGAGGCGCTACAAGAACAGCCACGGCCTCGCTCTCAACGCCAAGCTCAAGCACGTGGCCATCTACGCTACGGACAGCTACGAGAAGCTCAAGGCCATCGAGAGGGACATTGCCGGAACCATGAACATAGAGAGGCTGGAGATAATCCAGGGTGAGCCCGAGCTCGAAGAGCGCATCACCGAGATAAAGCCCAACTTCAGAACCGTCGGGCCGAAATACGGAAAGCTCGTGCCGAAGATTACCGCCTACCTAAAGGAGAACGCGGAAGAGGTTGCAAGGGCCCTCAAGGAGACCGGAAAGGTTGAGTTTGAAGTTGACGGAGAAAAGGTCGAGCTGACCAAGGACGACATCGTGCTCAGGAAGGCCGTGTTCAGCGAGGGCGAAGAGGTCGAGACGGCAGTTGTTGGAGATGCGGTGGTAGTGTTCTTCTGACCCCTTTCTTTTCATTCTCCGATTTCTACACAGGATAAAAGAAAGCCTCAGCAGTTATAGCACAGCATCGCGGCCTTCTTGAGGAGGATTACCCTGTAGAGCTTCCCGTTTATTATCCTCGCGTTGGAGATCTTGTTGAGGTGGTGTATCCTCTTCCTCTCAAGCGCTATCAGGTCGAGTTCTCTCAGCACCTTCACGAAGTCCTCCCAGCGGATTTTGAGCCACTTGGAGTACTCATCGAACAGCTCCTTCTCGACCACCCTGTAGGTCTTGCCGTTCACTTTGTATCTGATCGCGCGCTTGGGAAGCTCCTTCCTCAGGCGCCAGCGGGCGTGTAGCGGCTCCTGGAACTCGTAAACCGCTTCATCCATAGACTTCCCTTCCACCATCATCTTGAGGATTATTCCGAGGATGCGGTTTATTCTGTCGGGGACGCCAACGATGTCGCCTTTGAGAACGATCTTCCTCTTGCGTACTCGTATTCCCGCCCTCTCGAGCTCCTCGCCTATCTTGGGCGTGGTTTTCTTCTTGTTTCCGCCCGTGTCTACGATGCCGCCGATTATAAATGCCCTGACACCAAAATCCTTCTCACTTAAAACTTCATCCGCCCAGGGGTCAAGGAGAACGACTTCATCGATGTCCTTTTCCTTCAGAAAATCCGCTGTGGGTCCGGCGTAGGTTGTTATCCTCTCGATGGGGCCGTGGAACATGGATTTGAACTCATCGTTCGCCCACGTTACGGCGAGCTCTCTCCCGGTGAAGTAGTCCCTCAGCAGGCCGTAGCTCTGGCTCACCTGCAGGCAGACCTTGCCCTTCTCCTTCTGCGTGTGCTTGTCCCAGTGGTAGAGGTCGATTATGAAGTAGGGCCACTCGGGGAGCTTCGAACGTAACTCTTCGGGCGTCAGAACAGGCTCGAACTTCTCCTTCATGCACAGCGGGGCGTAGGCGTAGTGGGAACCGTCGACGCGGTTGCCGTTCAGGTCCCACGCAACGGCGGTTTTCTCAGGAACGCGAAAGATGGCACCCTTACCGTTG
>JAMOTW010000209.1 GCA_027062125.1 Thermococcus sp. | reverse complement strand
CGGAGGGCAGTACACCCGGGATCGCTGGCGGGCTTAACTTCCGGGGTCGAAACGAGACCGGGTGTGACCCCGCCGCTATGACCGCCGTACCGATACATACCTGCCGCGGAGGGTTTATAAATCTTACGGTACTTAGGTGTCTCGATGGAGGGGGAGATACTGGAACTGCTGAGACTGGAGCGAGCGAGGGAGCCGTTGAGCCCGGGCAAGAGGGTTAGGGAGTTCCAGAGATGGCTTCAGGCGATGAAAAACGGCGAAAACGTCGAGGCAAAAGGCTTCCTGCTCGGTAGAAAGCCCCCCAACGCGCCGAAGGATGCCGCTTACTACCTCCTCTCCCCGCTCTCCCCCTCGGAGCTGGCGGGACTGGGTGAGAATGAGTTCAGGACTTACCTCGTCATTCGGGCAACGGAGAAGACAAAGATCGCCGGGGAGGTAAAGCCCGGGAGCTACGTCCTCGTGAAGGGAACCATCGACGCCTATCCCTTCGGCAATCTGCGGATGGTTCACGCGGGTTCAATCGTGGGAAGGGACTACTTGGAGTACTGGAAGGATTACCGGGAGTTTGCGTTGAGTAGATCCGAGGTCATCGACCTCTTTGAAAGGACGGTCTACCTGCGCGACGACATGAGAAACGCCCTCATCTACTCGATCTACGGCGTCCCGTACATAATCGGCGAAAACTGGGGCGAGGGCTTCGAGTTCTTAGCCTTCAAGTACCGGGACGATTCGGGGCTCCTCGCCCTCTGGAAGGCCCTCAAGTACTTCCACTCAAGCCTCCCCTGGGAGGTTCGCCTTACAAGGGGAAGGATAATCGAGGTCGACGATCCTTTCCTCGGAATAGACTTCCGCCTCGGCAACCCCAACTCAAGCGACATGAGGTACTACACTCCCCCCACCAGGAGGGGGCTGGTGAAGCAGGCCAAATGGGTGGAGAAGATACTCAACTCCAAGAGGGCGATAGGCCTCCTACCGAAGGACACAGATGCGGATCCAAGAGACGACATGGCGAGGCTGTCCGAGACGCCGTTCGTGCTCGTCCCCTCGGAGGAGAAGCCCTACTTCGAGGAGAACCGCGAGTTCCTCCAGCTCATACCGAACCTCCTTGTGACGGTTTTCATCCAGAGGGAGAGGCACAGGGCCCTCGACCGCGAGAAGACCCGTTTACTCGAGGAGGAGTTCCTGCGGTGGCTCAGGGAGTCGAGGGACGACTACGGCGACCCCTTCAGAGCTCTAACTGCACCGAGCGGGCCAATGAACGTGAAACTGAGGGCGGAGCTCGGCAAGAGGGTCTTTGGCTCGATAGTGCGCTTCAACGGAAGGGTGACCAAGAGGGCCGCGAGGGAAGTTCGGCTGATAAACGAGGCGATAGTGAACGACTGGATGGTGGTTCTAAAGGATCGCCCCGGGGAAATGATGAAGCTCCTGAGGGAGTACAACGCCTACATCCCCGGAACGCTCAAGGCCAGGAGGGCCCTGGAGATAATGGAGGACCTGGCGTCTCTCAGCCCCTCAGGGGAGGTCACGAAGGAGGACTTCATCCGCGAGCTGGTCAGGGACGGCTTCTCAAGGGAGGATGCGCTGGAGATAACCGAGAGGTTTATAGCGGCCGGCTACGTCTACGAACCGTTCCCAGGAAAGCTCAGGCTGATACGGTGATACCATGTCGAAGAAGAAGTTCATACGCCAGAGGGAGCAGAGGGAGAAGAAGAGGGTCGCGAGGGAGAGGGTCGAAAGGCTGTTCACCCTCGCGGAGCGCGTTTACGCCTACGAGCCAGCGCTCGCGAACCGCTACGTCGAGATAGCGCTCGCCGTCCAGCAGAAGGCGAAGATAAGGATGCCGAGGAAGTGGAAGCGGCGGTACTGCAGGAAGTGCCACTCATTCCTCGTTCCCGGGAAGAACGCGGCTGTGAGGCTCAGGAGCAAACCCTACCCCCACGTCGTCGTGAAGTGCCTCAACTGCGGCCACATCATGCGCTATCCCTACCTGAGGGAGCAGAAGGAGAGACGAAAGCGTCAGTCCTCGGAGTGAAGTATAGCAACGGCCCTAACAGGGCTCCCGGAGCCGCCCTCTATTTTCAGCGGGAGGGCGATGAACGTGAACTCCTTCCCAAGAACGGCCTCGAGGTTGGCCAGGTTCTCGAAGACAGGGACCTCAGCGCTCAGAAGTATCCTGTGAACGGCATCATCGCCGATGCTCATCGCGTCGGTGCCGACGGCTTTTACGCCCTCCGCCACGAGGAACAGGGCAACCTCCGGCGAGAGCTCCCTCCCACCTGTCAGGAACAGCACCACCCTGTCGAAGTAGCCGGAATCGGGAATCTCATCGAGCTTTATCTGCCCTTCTCCACCGCGGACGTCCAGAACGAGCCCTTCCCCGATGAACTTCTCGAGGGGCATCTCGTCGACCGTCTTTCCGCCGGGTATGAAGTGGGCCGGCGCATCGACGTGGGTCCCGGTGTGCTCGCCTATCTTGAGAACGTTCATGTAGTAGCCGTCCCTGTCGATGACAGCCCAGAGCTTTATCCCGACGGGCGGATCGTCGGGGTAAACGGGCGTCTCCTCCGATATGGGCACGGAGAGGTCGACTATCATGGGAACACCAATCCTTTTTAACTTCTCAGATTAAAAACCCTGCGGTGATCAACGTGGACTGCACGAGGGATTACTGCGTTAAGGACATCTCCCTCGCCCCGAGCGGGGAGAAGAAGATAGACTGGGTTTCGCGCTTTATGCCGGTTCTCCAGAGCATAAGGGCCGACTTCGAGGGGAGGAAGCCCTTCAAAGGGGTCAGAATCGCGACGACGCTCCACCTCGAGATGAAGACGGCTTTCCTGCTACTAACGCTTAAAGCTGCAGGTGCTGAAGTTTCAGCCGCCGCCAGCAACCCGCTCTCGACACAGGACGACGTTGTCGCGGCTTTAGCTAAGGCAGGGGTAAAGGTCTACGCGATCCGCGGGGAGGACAGGGAGCAGTACTACGAGTTCATGCACAAAGCTCTGGACATAGAACCGAACATAATCATAGACGACGGCGCGGACATGGTGAGCACCGTTCTCAAGGAGAGAACCGAGCTGATAGACAACCTCTGGGGCGCGAGCGAAGAGACCACGACCGGCGTGATAAGACTCCGCGCGATGGAGAAGGACGGCGTGCTGAGGTTCCCCATCATAGCGGTGAACGATTCCTACACC
>JAMOTW010000208.1 GCA_027062125.1 Thermococcus sp. | reverse complement strand
CCCTCTTCACGTACTCGTAGTCACCATCCTTGAGGGCGCCTATGTTGATGACCATGTCGAGCTCGTCGGCGCCGTCTTCCAGCGCTTTCCTCGCCTCGAAGACCTTGACCTCGGTTGGGGTCGCGCCGAGTGGGAAGCCTATGACGCTCGCGACCTTGACGTCGGCGTTCTTCTCGCGCAGGTACTCCCTGGCAAGTTTAACGCGGTAGGGGTTGACGCAGACGGCGTAGAAGTTGTACTCGATGGCCTCATCGCAGAGCTTCCTTATGTCATCGGAGGTAGCGTAGGGCTTAAGGTTTGTATGGTCGATATACCTGGCGACATCAATACGATCGGCCATTCCAATCACCCATGAATACTCTGAAGGAAGGTATTTAGAGCTTTTCTACCCAAAAATGGGTAGGTCTCCGGAAAATATGCGGACTCCTTTTTGAAATACCGGCAGTTTCGTGGTTTATTTCCACAAAACCGCAGGAACCACACGTTTTTGAGGAAATCCCAAGGGGCCTAACCCTCAAGCGTCCCAAGGGCGCGGGCGAACCTCTCCGCCACGCCCTCCTCACCGAACTTCGGCTCCTCCTCGCCCCTCGCTATTCTCGCGAGAACCTCGACGGCGTTGTCCCAGTTCTCCTCCAGGGTTTCGCCCTTCGGAATCGGGTTCCTGAGGACGTGCCACCTTTCAGTCTCCTCGTCGTAGACGATTATCCTTGGGATGTAGTCCAGGTCCATGAAGGTGTTGTCGAGGGTGAGCTCCACCCTGAAGCCCTCGAGCTCAAGGTAGCCCTCCTCCCGAAGTTTCCTCTTCCAGTCCCCACCAACCGTCATGGGGGGAAGTCCGGGGGAGGGTTTAAAAGCTCATCTCCTCCGGAGGAGCGGGACGATGAGCAACAGGAGCACGGCAAGTCCCGGACCGCAGACGGTAAGTCCAGTTAGAGTATTCACTGTGGTTGTGGACGATGAATCGAAGTAGGCCGTCCCGTTGGGGAGCTTGTAGACCGGAAACGTCCTCGAAAAGCACCTCACGAGCCTCGGGTTTTTGCTTTTATAGTACGGCATCCAGGCGTAGGTGCCGTTGCCCGCTTCATACCAGCCGATATGGGAGTTGGGGCCTGCATAGCCCCAGTCGGCGACTTTCACGATGGCGTTGAGATCGGATTCGCTCACGTTGATCACGCCGTTGTCCGCCAGCCAGTCGAGGTCGGCCAGCAGGGCCGCGGAGGCGTTCACCTCGGACGGGTCGACCGATGGGGATAGCCGTCTCACAGAGGTCTTGACGAGGGTGAGGGGAATGTCGCAGGAAACTCCAAAGGCCCCCAGGAAGTCCTTAACTGAGGCCCCAACCTCTCCGTCTGGCTTGTTCACAGCCTCGACCCTGAGCTCGAACTGCCCTGCGCGTATCACCCTCGCCGGATCGACACCGTTGTCCCTGAGGCATCTCTCGAAGGCCGGGTTGGGCTTCCAGGTGCAGACCCCGTTGACGCAGCCACAGGTCGTCATTCCAAGGCAGCTGTACCACTCGCGGTAGACGCAGGGCGTTACGATGTTCCTGGCCATCTCCCTGGGCGCGCAGGCCTCACCGGAGCAGCCGCCGGTGGCGCAGTCCGCGTCGGAGGTGCACTCACTGCCCCTGGCGGGGAAAAGGAAAATCTTCACCCTGTTCCTCTCGAAGGTCGTGTTGTCGATGACGTTCCAGCCGTCACTCCTGAGGTTCTCCAGTGCCTCATCTGTGACGAGGATGGAGACGTTCAGGGATGCCACCGAAACAGTCTGGGACTCCCACTCGACAGGTATCTGAACTCTAACGTGGGGGCCGTCGCTCGCGTTCCAGAGCATGACGTAGAGCCTCGGATCGTAGTGGGAGCGGTAGACGAAGGTTCCGTTATCGAGGAGGACGTTGCTGGCGTTCCCCAGAGTTTTGAGATCTGCCGAAACACCCGGCCCGTTGAGGACGACCTCCACCGCGTAGGTATCCGCCGGGCTACTGCAGGCCCGCACGATGGGGGTTAACGTGAACATGAGAAGGACTATGAAAGCGACAATCCTCTTCATTCTCCCACCTGTGGGAGTGCGGCGCCAAGGTATATACGCCTATCCATCGCTTCGGCCCGGGTTGAAGCTAAAACCTTTATATGCCCCCCGGAGAATATCACCCGAGGTGATTGAGATGGAGAACCCCTTTGAGATAACCGGAGTCGTCGCCAGGGAGATACTCGACAGCAGGGGAAACCCCACCGTTGAGGTCGAGGTCTACACCCCGATAAGCATGGGAAGGGCGGCCGTCCCGAGCGGAGCAAGCACCGGAACCCACGAGGCCCTTGAGCTCCGCGACGGCGGGAAGCGCTACCACGGAAAAGGTGTTAGAAGGGCCGTCGAGAACGTCAACAAGATAATCGCGCCGGAGATAGTCGGCATGGACGTCACATGGCAGAGGGACATCGACAGCCTCCTCCTCGAGCTTGACGGCACCGAGAACAAGAGCAACCTCGGTGCGAATGCGATGCTCGGCGTTTCTCTGGCCGTTGCCAAAGCGGCAGCAAACGCGCTCGGCCTCCCGCTCTACCAGTACATCGGCGGAACCAACGCCTACGTCATGCCCGTTCCGATGAGCAACGTCATCAACGGCGGCGTTCACGCGGGCAACGAGCTCGACTTCCAGGAGTTCATGATAATGCCAGTCGGCGCCGACTCCTTCAGGGAAGCCATAAGGTGGGTCAGTGAAACCTACCACGTCCTCAAGGGCGTCATAGCCGAGCGCTATGGTAAGAACGCCGTCAACGTCGGCGACGAGGGCGGCTTCGCCCCGCCGATGAAAGAAACAACCGAGCCGCTCGAGGTTCTCATCAAGGCCATCGAGGAGGCCGGCTACAAGCCCGGCGACGAGATAGCCTTCGCCCTTGATGCCGCCTCCAGCGAGTTCTTCCACCCGGACAAGGACAAGTACGTCGTTGCCGGCAAGGAGTACGACAGGGGCGAGCTTCTCGAGCTCTACCGCGAGCTCGTCTCGGCCTACCCGATAGTCTCGATTGAGGACCCGTTCCACGAGGAGGACTGGGAAGGCTTCGCCATGATAACCAGGGAGCTCGGAGGCAAGATACAGATAGTCGGCGACGACCTCTTCGTCACCAACCCGAAGAGGATAAGGAAGGGCATCGAGCTCGGCGCGGCAAACGCGCTCCTCCTCAAGGTCAACCAGATTGGAACGCTCAGTGAGGCGATAGAC
>JAMOTW010000207.1 GCA_027062125.1 Thermococcus sp. | reverse complement strand
CGACGACTTCAACCGGATACATCTTGAGCCTCTCAACGATGAGCCTGTTGTCTCCAGCAATTCCGATGAAGTGAGTCTTGATTCCGTTCTCCTCGAGGACTTTGAAAAGAAACGCGCTAATCTGGGCGTTGAGCCAGCCCTTACCTCTGAACTGAGCCTTCTTCTCCCCGTTAAAGGCAGTAGCATCGTCTTTGAACTCCATAATGGCCTTTCCATCGTCAAGGGGGATAACTTTCTTCGCCTTGCCTTCGTAGACCTGCATGGGTTTCACCATGTTCATGTAAAATTTACCCATATTTAAGGCTTATTTTAACACATAAACGTCAATCAATGGGCAAAGCTTTTAAACACTGACAAGCAAAAACCCCGTGATAACATCGGCATTTATCAACACTTTCAAGTCAAACCAAGCCGGCGGGGTTCGCCATGAGGGAGAAGTGCGGAATCTTTGCAACACTGTCTGAGAACGCCCCAAGGAAAGCATACTACGCCCTCATAGCGCTCCAGCACAGGGGGCAGGAGAGTGCTGGAATAAGCGTCTGGAAGCATAGGATAAGAACTGTAGCAGGTAAGGGACTCGTTTCGGAAGTCTTCAGAGGAAAGGAGCTCTCAAGGCTCAAATCAAGGCTCGCGATAGCCCACGTCCGCTACTCCACCTCTGGCTCCCTCAACGAGACCCAGCCTCTGGAGACGGCCTGCTGTGGGAAGACCATCGCAGTGGCCCACAACGGGACGCTTACGAACTTTCTCCCGCTAAGGCGGCACTACGAACGGCTTGGGGTCAAGTTCCAGCACTCTGTCGATTCTGAGCTGTTGGGTATCTCGTTCCTCTGGCACTTCAACGAAACCGGCAACGAGTTTGAGGCGATGAGAGCGGTCTTCGAAGAGGTTAAAGGCGCATATTCCGTAGCCCTGCTCTTCGACGGGAAAATCCTCGTCGCGAGGGACCCTGTCGGCTTCAGGCCGCTCAGCTACGGGAGAGGGGACGGCCACTACTTCGCCTCCGAGGACTCCGCCCTGAGGCTCTTCGCCGAAGATGTGAGGGACGTGAGGCCAGGAGAAGCCTTCCTGCTCTCCGAAGACGGCGTGGAAAGCAAAGTCCTGGCGAAGGAAAGCCACCACCACTGCGTTTTTGAGTACATCTATTTTGCAAGACCCGACAGCACGATAGACGGCGTGAACGTCTACACAGCAAGGGTTAGAATGGGCGAGGAGCTGGCAAGGGAGAGCCCTGCTGAAGGCGACGTCGTCATAGCGGTTCCCGACTCAGGAAGGGCCGCGGCGCTCGGCTTCTCGCGGGTGAGCGGGATTCCTTACTCCGAAGGCCTCATAAAGAACCGCTACATAGGGAGGACTTTCATAACCCCCGGACAGTTCTACAGGGAGCTGAAGGTCAGGCTCAAGCTCTCGCCGGTAAAGGAGGTCGTGGAAGGGAAGAGGGTCGTCCTCATCGATGATTCAATCGTCAGGGGCACGACGATGAAGCGCATCGTGGCGATGCTGAGAAAGGCAGGCGCGAGGGAAGTGCACGTGAGGATAGCCTCGCCGCCGATAAGGCACCCCTGCTACATGGGCATAGACATCCCCACGAGGCACGAGCTGATAGCAGCATTTGGAAGCGTTGAGAAGGTGAGGAAAGGCATAGGCGCCGACAGTTTAGCTTACCTCAGCGTCGAAGGGCTGAAGAGGGCCGTTGGAAGGGAAGACCTATGCCTAGCGTGCCTTACCGGGGAGTACCCTGAGTGGGCCTTCCGCTTCTGAGCTTCCTTATCCTGCAGGCCGAGAACTTGAGCTCCGGTGTCCCGGCCTTGTTGAGGGCGGGGCTCGTTATCCGGTTTGCCTTGAAGTGGAAGGGAACCACAACAACCCCTTCAGGAGCTCCCCCAAGCTTTGCGCGCATTCTTATCCTCCCGCGTCTCGTCTCAATCTCGACCCAGTCGCCGTCCCGGATTCCGAGCTTCCGGGCATCGTGCTCGTTTATCAGGACTCTCGGCTCGCCCATTAGCTTCACAAGCGAGGGGCTTCTCAGCGTCATCTCACCCGTGTTGTAGTGGCTTATCAACCTCACCGTTGTCAGGACGAACGGGAACTCCTTGTCAGGCTCCTCCCAGGGGCGAACACGCTCCACCGCAAAGAGCTTCGCCCTCCCGTCCGGCGTCGCGAAGTCCCAGGTGTGGAGCCTCTTCCTCGGCAGGAATATTCCCTCGCCGTTCTTGAGTTCATCAACGCTTCTCTCCTCAAGCTCCGGGAAGAGCCGGAAGTATTCCGCGGTTATCTCCTCAACGCTCGAATAGTTGAACCCCGGCAGGCCGAGCGCCCGGCCGAGCATTGCCAGAATCTCCCAGTCAGGCTTTGAATCGGCCATCGGCTCGCAGATTTTGTGGCCCCACTGGATTCTCCTCTCGCTGTTCATGTAGCTCCCTGACTTCTCGCAGAAGGCCGAAGCCGGCAGGACGTAGTGGGCGTAGCGTGCGGTCCGGGTCATGAAGACCTCCTGGACGACGAGGAGGTCGAGCTTCCTCAACGCCCTCCTGACACGCATGAAGTCTGCCTCGCTCACCGCGGGGTTCTCGCCGACGACGTAGAGGGCCTTAACGTCGCCCCTATCTATCGCGTCCCACAGCTCGGTCAGGTAGAGCCCCCTCTCCGTCGGCAGGTCGTCAACGCCCCAGAGTGAGGCGACGCGCTTTCTAAAGCGTTCGTCGGTGAG
>JAMOTW010000206.1 GCA_027062125.1 Thermococcus sp. | reverse complement strand
ACAACAACGGCTCAATAGACTACAGGGCCTACGCAATACTCAACAAGCCCGGCGTAAGCGACGGGGTCCCCGAGTTCCTCGACGTCTACGACGCGAGCTGGAACAACGTTGCACTCAACGACCCGTCAGATACCGTCTTCGTGGCCCTCAACAACGTGGTAGAAATGCAAATTCCCAGAACAATAATAGGAAACCCCTCCGGAACGATTGGACTGACCGCAACCGTTTACGAAGGTCTTGGAGCAGATAGTATTTGTCAGGGCTTCGACGCCATGACGGACAACGGCAACACCCTCACGACCGTTGACCTCACCCAGGTGCCGTTCTCCTCCAACATCCCGTTGCTTCTGCTCGCGACCCTTTCGATCGTGGCATACGTTGGAAGAAAAGAATGAGGAACAGTCACTGAATTCCCAATTTCCATTTTTTTGCCAATGATCATACCTTCCGGCACCAGGTATCTCAGCCCAGCCCCACGTGCTCCCGGGCTTTTCTCTTTATCCTGTAGATCTCGGGGATTGAGTGGTAGCCGTAGATCACCATTATCCTCCCGGCTATTATGAGGAGCGCCCCGATTCCAACGGCGAGAAGCGGCACGCCGATGAGCATCAGGACGTAGCCCCATATAACAGCAGGAACCCCCGATTCAACGTAGAGGAGGTAGTTGGCGGCTATCTCGAAGAGGTACGCCATCCCCAGAACTATGAGGCCGGCCTTAAGTAGACCACTCAGAAGCAGAATCCCAGAGAAAAGGCCCAAACCACCTGCCAGGAGGGAGAAGCGGAATATCCTGGGCTCCCCAAAGACGTCCGAGAAACCGCTCATACCGAGGAGAAACATCCCGAAGCCGAAGAGCCACAGAAAGAACCCAAAAACAACCCCTAATAGGGCAGAGAACATGAGGATTACCTGTCCAATGACGGCGTTTTTAGCGGCGTCCTCTATCACCACAATCCCCCACCCAAGTTCGTAAAAAGGGTTTAAAACAATTTTGGAAATTAAGAAAATTTGAAAGTTGGAAAGTCAGAGCTCCCGGAAGAAGAGCCTGAACCTCAGCTCCCCCTCCACCGGGAACAGCACCGTGTAGCTGACGCCCTGCTGGACGAAGTCCCAGCCGGCCTCGCTCTGGCTGAGGGTCTTTATCGGGTACTTCCAGACCCTCGCCTTTCTATCGAGCTCTATCCTCACCTTCCCAATGCCGTAGGGGTCGTTGACCTCAATACTCTTCGCCTCGAAGTCGGCAGGCTCCTCCATGACGCTGTGGACTGCGAGGTTGAGCTCGACGCCGAAGAGGGCCCTTGCCTCGCTCCTGACGGTGTAGTCCACCGCGAAGCCGTCCTCTGTGAGGTGGAAGGTCTTCTCCACCTTAGCAGGCCTCCCCGCGACGGTGCCTTCCCTCTCGAGGGACAGGCCGCCGTCGAAGAGGCCGAAGTCGTAGGCGCCGGTAAGGAAGTCGCCGAGTTCAATATAGCGGTTCAGCCTGTACTCGTCGAGGGTCGTCTCGGGCTCGATGAAGTGGTCCTGGAGGATGGCCCTCAGGTGGTTATCGTAGGCCAGCTCGCGCCTTATCTCGTCGGGAATCTGCTTTCCAACCTCATGTATACTCGCCACGCCCTCTCCGTCTTCCTCCTCAGGTGTTGCCGCCTCGGGAACCTCATGGTAGTGCTCCCAGCGCCTCGCGAGCACGTCGTTGTAGTTCACTGCCTTCCTCTTTGAGCTGAACTCGAAGAGCGCCCCACCGTAGGCCGGCTTGAAGACGGCGTAGAAGTTCTCGTCCTCGATGAACACCTCGTCCCTGCCGTCGAAGTCTATGTCGCGGACGAAGTTTCCAGTGGAAGCGAAGCCGTTGGCCCTTATGATGTTCTCCCAGACCGCCCTGCGGAGGTGCGGGAGGTAGACCCCTCCGAAGACGCCGTGCCAGTAGGCGTCGTTGCACTGGGCCTTGAGGACGAACCTCCTCGCCTCGGGGTCCTCCCTCACCAGCTTGCTCACCATCAGCATGCGCTTGTGCATGTAGTTGCTCTCCGGGTACTTGAAGAAGAAGTTCTTCCATATGCCACCGCGGACGAAGACGCGGTACTTCTCGAACTGGCCCTGCCCCTTGAGCTTTTCAACGAACTCGACGAAGAGCTTTGCCTGCTTTGCCGGGAGGGACCACTCGCTCATCTCGAAGTAGGAGGCAATTGGGAGGTAAACCAGCCCACGGGGCTTGAACCTCGCGAGGTACTCGGAGTAGAGCATCAGGTTTATCCTCTCATCGCTCGAAATCCTGTCAAAGAACTCCCTGAGCCAGCCCTTCTCGTAGACCCACTCGTAGGTTCCCGGCCAGACACCGAACTTCTCACCGTCGTCGTGGAAGACAGCGACCCTGCTCTCGTCACCGTTGTCAAGGCTGTGGAGGTATTCAAGCGTTTTCTCAACGGGGCGGAACGGGATGAGGTAGCGGAGCTTCTCGTCTATCGGGAAGACGGCTATTACCTCCCCGCCGTCCTCGGTGTAGTACGGCCAGTAAAGCTCCTCCTTGGCGAGACCGGCGCTCATGAAGTGGTAGTCGTCGACGATGACGTACTCGATTCCAGCCTCACGGAGGCTCTTGACGAGCTCTGGCTGCCAGACGCGCTCGGTGAGCCAGACGCCCCTGGCGTCGTAGCCGAGCTTCTTCGCGAATTCCTTCAGGAGGTTTATCTGCTCAATCCTGTCCTCCTTGGGGATGGCGGCCAGGACAGGCTCGTAGAAGCCGGCCACCACTATCTCCAGCTGGCCCTTCCTCACGAGCGAGCGGATTAGCTCGATGTGCTCGGGCCTGTTCTCGGCTAGCCACTCGAGAAGGGGACCTGAGTAGTGAACCGCCGCCTTCATGTTCGGGTACTCCTCGAGGGTTTCCATGAAGGGACGGTAAGACCTGTCGTAGGCGCTCTCGAAGACCCACCCAAAATTCCCGAGGGGTTGATGGTTATGGATACCGAAGATAAAGTTCACCATTGGCAACCACCCACCAGCACTGTTATCACTAGCAGTGATATGGAAAGAAAGGCATATAAACCTTTTTCTCGTAGTACTCACTACGGGTGATCACCGTACACCCTTGGGGACTCGACCCCTCCGGAGGTGGATAATGTGAAGAAAGCTACCGCATTTGTGTTGATGTCGGTTCTGCTGTTTAGTTTAGTGCCCATATCGAACTTCGTCAGCGCTATGTACGGTACTAAAATCATGGACGGAGACCTGAGCGACTGGACTTCCGCAGACATTATCTCAACCGGCCGGGACAACGGACTTGCCGGAGCAAACCTCGACAGGCTCTACGTTTCGTGGGACGACCAGTATCTGTACATCGCAATCAAGACGAACAACACCGGAAGCTGGGACATCGCCTATGGAATAGGGATAGACGTTGACCCCGGAACCGGGAACGGCTACGTTTCCGGTGGAGACTCCTGGGGAAGGAGCGTTGAGTTCTCGAACGGCTTTGCCCCGGACTACGAGGTTTACTTCTGGTGGGGCTGGGACAGCGGAATGGGCACCGACAACTTCAACACCTACACCGGAAGTGGCTGGAGCTACAACAGCATCTCCGGCGTTGGCGGGAGCTTCGCCTACACCGGCGACACCTCAACCGGCCTTCAGACGGTCGAGATAAGGATACCGTGGAGTGCCCTGGGCGGAAAGCCGGAGAAGATAGCCGTGATGGCGTGGGTCACCGGCAGTGGCGGTTCCGCAGTTGACAGCCTTCCGGTTGACCCGGCGATAGACTACTCCAACATCGGAAACGAGTGGGGAGACACCGACACCTTCACCAGCATGGCGGTCATCTACGTCGCCCCGAAGACCATAGACGGCAACCTGAGCGACTGGAGCGACGCCGACCTCATGGTGGCCGGGAAGGACAACGGACTTGCCGGGGCCAACATGGACAGGATGTACGTCGCCTGGGACGACCAGTACCTCTACATAGCCATCAAGACCAACAACACGGGAAGCTGGGACGTCGCCTATGGAATAGGAATAGACGTTGACCCCGGAACCGGAAACGGCTACGTATCCGGCGGTGATTCATGGGGTAGGAGCATCGAGTTCGCCAACGGGTTCGCGGTCGATTACGAACTCTACTTCTGGTGGGGCTGGGACAGCGGAATGGGCACCGACAACTTCAACACCTACACCGGAAGCGGCTGGAACTATGGAAGCCTGGCCGCCGTCGGGGCCAAGTTCGCCTACACAGGGGACACCTCGACCGGCCTTCAGACCCTCGAGATAGCCATTCCGTGGAGCGCCCTCGGCGGCAAGCGCTCGAAGTTCGCGGTCATGGCCTGGATAACCGGTAGCGGTGGCTCTGCCGTTGACAGCCTCCCCGTGGATCCGGCGATAGACTACTCCAACATCGGAAACGAGTGGGGAGACACCGACACCTTCACCAGCATGCTTGTCGGCGAGTGGTTCCTCATGGCCGACCTGACCGCGAGCGTTAGCGGGCCTGGCGTGGTCGGCCTCAACAGGAACGCCGTCTACAACGTCACCGTTAAGAACGAGGGCTCCCTGCCGGCGGAGAACGCGAGCGTTAAGGTCTACGTCAACGGAACCCTCGCGGCCAACTGGACGGTTGACCTCGGCCCAAGCGAGGAGAAGTGGTTCACCTTCACCTGGAAGCCCAACGCGACCGGAACCTACACGATAAGGGCCGTCGTCGACGAGGAGAACGCCATACCGGAGGCCAGCGAGACCAACAACGAGTTCACGATGAACGTTCAGGTCGTCTGGGTGGGCAACATCGACGTCGACGGCAACCCCGATGACTGGATAGCGGTCAACGTAACCCCCAACTCCTACACCGTCCAGAACGGCTACTTCATCTGGAGCGACCCCGTTGGGGACCAGAGGACCGAGAAGGACCCGTATCTGCCGGGAGGGACCTCATCCCACGCAGACCTGACCGAGGTCGGCGTCACCAAGGACGACCGCTACGTCTACTTCCTCTTCAAGTTCGCCGACATGGGCAACATAAAGATAGGCGACAACGGAGCTACCTTCGTAGCCGTCCCGATAGACTACAAGGACGGCGGCGCCGACTGGTTTGCGGGCGAGATGGACACGAGAACACCGCTCAAGTGGGACGTACAGATGGCCATCAACCTCGCCGGGAACCAGTACACCGGCCAGACCAAGGCGACCGCCCCGGCCGACAACAGCAAGCTCTCGTTGCTCTACTTCGTTAAGCCCGACGGGAACATAACCGTCGTCAGCGGTGCCCTCGTCGGAGTCGACCTCTCCAGGAACACCATCGAGGTGAGGGTCCCGCTGAGCGTCTTCGAGGGCGCCAAGAGCTTCAGGTTCCAGGTCGCCACCGGCTTCAGCTACGGCGAGGGCGTCTGGAACTTCGGAAACGACTTCGCCAACGATGGAATAAGCGACATAGTCGACACCCTCACGATGGAGCCGACCACCGTGAAGGAGCTCGCCGACAACATCCCGGACTACTACGTCACGATAAAGATGGACAACGTGGTTGAGGGCGCGAGCATAACCACCGTCAAGCTCCAGAGGCTCATGGCCTTCCAGAACGCCTTCGTGGTTCACAACAGGTACTACGGCGTCAGGCACTTCGAGAAGGACTACGCCAGGTACACCGAGCTGGACAGCCAGCTCAGGAACATGCCCCTCACCGACGACATGATGAAGAGGCTCGGCGAGCTCGAGAACGAGGTCATGGACCTCCTAAGGCTCTACAACGAGGGTAAGGAGCTCATAGACAGCCCGAACTACGCCTTCGGCGCCTCGCTCAAGATATACCGCGCCTACACCGGCCTCAAGAAGGTAGTCAGCGAGATGGAGGCCATGCTCGAGAAGGCCCAGAGCGGCGAGCTGGAGAGGGAGAAGTACATGGAGGAGCTCGCCAAGAACCTCACCAAGACCATAGACGGCAACCTCGACGACTGGAGCGTCGAGCCGGTGGCGGTAGATGAGACCGGCTACGGCCAGGACGGAGCGAACCTCAAGGCCCTCTACGTCGACTACGACGACCAGTTCCTCTACATAGCGATAACCACCGAGAACAAGGCCTCCTGGAGGGTCGCCTACGGCATATCCCTCGACTACAAGGACGGCGGCTACACCACCGGCCAGGACAGCTGGGCCAGGAAGGTCAACTTCGAGAGGGGAGTGGATGCCCAGCTCTACTTCTTCTGGAACGGGGAGTTCTTCGGAGACCAGGGGACCAGCAACATAACCAGCGCCCAGTTCATGCTCTGGAACGACGGAAGCTGGAAGTACGAGGACCTCAAGTGGGTCGGCTTCTACGCCTACACCGGCGGCTCGGAGAACGGACTGCAGACGCTCGAGATAGCGATTCCGTGGAAGGCCCTCGGTGGAAAGCCTGCCGAGATAAGCCTCGTCGCCTACGTGACCGGACAGGGTGCCGGCGATTCCGCCGTCGACAGCCTGCCGCTCCAGGATGCCGTTAAGGACACCGACCCCGGACAGGAGTGGGGCGACGTCGACACCTTCGCCGAGTTCGCGACGGTCACGATAGAGTGACCGCCCCGCTTTTCTCGTTTTATTCCATTCCCTCTTTTCTGAGCGCCCAGTCTGAGAAAACGAGGGGAGAACACAGGATTACAGGAGTAGAACGTCGGTGAGGTATATGACTATGGCTATCGCCAGCTGGTTCGAGAAGTTGTCGTCCGGCGGGAGGTTGTAGAACTCGGCTACGGTCCCGGCCAGGGAGCCGATGACGGCAAGGGGGAGGCCGACGAGGGGCCAGAGTATTGCCACACCGGAGAGGAAGTAGGCCAAACTACCCTCGAGGCTCTTCCCGTTGGAGAAGCGGTGCCTGCCGAAGGACTTGCCCACTATGGCAGCCAGGGCATCGCCGACGGTTGCGACCGTTATGGCGCCAACGGCCACCTCCATCGGGAAGAAGTAGACGACTATGAAGGACGCTGCCGCGAAGTAGATGTGCGCCGCGACGCGGTAGCGCTCGTGGGAGCGGGTTATCTCGTCTATCTGCTTCTCCAAAACCTCCACCCTGCCCATGACGTCCTCATCGACGTAAATCCTAAGCCTCCTCTTTATGTTGTCCCTCAGCTCCTCTATTATCCTGAAGGGCTCGAGGATGACGAAGACGAAGAAGGCTATGCCTATGAAGGTGAGGGTCAGCTCCCTCCCAAAGAGGTAGTAGGAGAGGGGAACGCTCAGGCCAGTGAGGTGGAGGGACTTACGCTTCAGCTCGCTTTTCATGCTCACGCCTTATCACCTCCAGGGCCTCAACGAGGTCTTTGACCACGTAGTCCGCGTGCTTCGCGAGTCTTCCCCTGAAGTAGCCCCTCTGGACGAGTATCGTCGTCGCGCCTATATCCTTCCCGCCGCGCATGTCAGTCTCGTCCCTGTCCCCTACCATGTAGACCTCGTCGTCCGGGAACAGGTGCTTCGCGAGGCGGAAGTTGTGGGGTTCGAGCTTGCTGTGGCCGGTCTCGCCGCTTATTATGAGGGCGTCAAAGTAGTCCTTTATGCCAAGGTACTCGAGCTTCTTCCTCTGCCACTTGGTCGAGGAGTCCGTTACGAGAACGAGCTTCGCCCCCATTGCCTTGAGTCCCTTCAGGAAGGGGATGGCATCGGGATAAAGCTTCAGATTGGAGAAGAACACCCTATCAACCAGTTCCGTTATCTCGTCCAGCTCGTCCGGGCTGATTTTTGCGTAGACCTTGCCCATCACCCTCTCGACGAGCTTATCGAAATCCAGAGTGTGGAATTCCCTCGACTGCTCCAGCTCCCGGTAGCGGGCAGTAATTATGTAGAAGAACGCCTTGAACTTCCTCCGTCTGAGCAGATAGGGTATCAGGCGGAGAACGCTGTACCTGGCGGCCTCCCAGGTGTTGCAGAGAGTGTCGTCGAGGTCAACGAGCACAAGCATGTTGAAGAATCCCCTCCGGGCGTTTTAACCCTTTGGGTTCGGCGCTAAGTTTTAAAAGGTGGAAGGGAAGCCCATACCGTATGGATGGGAAAACGCTGATACTGAGCGGGATGGCGCTTATATTCATCGGCTTCCTGTTAGTTTTCATCGGGACACTCGTTTCCGCCATCGGGGGAGAGACCGACGTGGAAGGCGGCGGGGTGATAATGATAGGCCCGATACCGATAGTCTTCGGGACGAGCAGGGGAGCGGCAGGGATGGCGATGGTTCTGGCGATAGTCCTGATGGCGCTCTGGATAATAGCGGCGCTTCTCTCAAGGGGGGACTGACGTGGACTTCCTCGCGGCGCTGGCGATTCTCCTCGTTACGGCGAAGACGATAGAGTGGCTCTTCGAGAGGGTCGAAATACACCCAATAATAGCCCATGTTTTAACCGGAATACTCCTGGGACCCTTCGTCCTCGACGTGATAGAGCCGACGGAGGAGCTCAAGGTTCTCGCCGAGTTCGGCCTCATAATGATGATGCTCTACATGGGCCTCACGAGCAACTTCTCGGCGATAGCCCAGAACACCAAGAAGGCGATTGTCGTTGCCGCCCTTGGGGTGGCCTTCTCCTTCGCCCTCGGCTTCCTCACCGTGGAGTTCTTTGGAAAGGGCACCACCGCGGCGATATTCATCGGAATAACCCTCGGAAACACGGCCATAGAGGTAACCAGCGGCGTCCTCGTCAAGGAGCGCGTCAAGAGGGTGGTCTCGTCCATCCTAATGGGAGCGGCCTTCGCCGACGACATAATGGCAGTCTACCTCATAGGAATAATCACGGCCATGGCAGGGGGCAGTCTTGACGCGGCTGCCTTCGGAGTCCTAACCGTCAAGATATTCGCCTTCATAGCCATAACACTCCTCATCTCGGAGTACGTCTTCAAGAGGGCCAGATGGTTCTACTCCATCGTGAGGAACCTCAACGTCTTCTTCACCTTCACCCTGATACTCACCTTCACCCTCGCGATAATAGCCCAGTGGGTGGGGCTCAACCAGATAATAGGCGCCTACCTTGCCGGACTGACGATAAGCAGGCTCCGCGAGAGGAAGGATCCGCTCGTCGTGACCAGGATAAAGCTCAACGAGCTGATAGAGGACCTCCAGGTCGTCCTCACGGAGTTCTTCATACCGCTCTTCTTCATCTACGTGGGCCTGATGTTCAACCCACCGATTAGGGACATCAGTTTGGCCCTGATAGGGGCGCTCTACCTCGCGGCCGTCCTCGGGAAGCTCCTCGGCTGCGGGCTGGGTGCGAAGCTCTTCGGCCTCAGCTGGAGCGATTCGGCGCTGATAGGCATCGGGATGGGGGGCAGGGGAAGCCTTGAGCTGGCCATACTGACCTTCGGCCTCAACGCAGGCTTGATAGACCAGGTTCTCTTCGCCAGCGTCATAGCGGTCTCGATGCTCACGGCACTGACGACGCCGGTGTTCTTCAAGGAGTACATAAAGAGGGCAAAGGCTTAAATTCACCCCGGGGGAGTAGGTTCAGGCTGGTGAGAGAATGTTCCCGAGGAAGGGCGCGAGCGAGGAGGAAGTTCTTGAGGAGCTGGAGAGGAAGACTGCTGAAGACCTGACGTTCGACTCGGGCAGGATCCTGGGGAGCATGTGCACATACCCCCATCCCTTTGCGGTCAAAATCGTCGGGCGCTACATAGACCGGAACCTCGGGGACCCGGGGCTTCACGTCGGGAGTCAGAGGGTCGAGATGGAAGCAGTCGAAATGCTCTCGAACCTCCTCGGGCTCGAGAAGGGCTACGGACACATCGTCTCGGGCGGAACCGAGGCAAACATTCTGGCGGTGAGGGCTTTCAGGAATTTGGCGGGGGTTGAAAACCCCGAGCTGATTCTCCCCGAGAGCGCACACTTCTCATTCCTCAAGGCAAGCGAGATGCTCGGGGTGAAGCTCGTCTGGGCGAAGCTGAGGGAGGACTATTCCGTCGATGTGAGGGACGTGGAAAGCAAAATCACCGAGGACACGATAGGGATAGTCGGCATCGCCGGGACGACCGGGCTGGGCGTCGTCGACGATATACCCGCCTTGAGCGACCTGGCCCTGGACTACGGCCTTCCCCTTCACGTGGATGCGGCCTTCGGCGGCTTCGTGATACCCTTTGCAAAAGAGCTCGGCTACAATATACCAGACTTCGACTTCCGGCTCAAGGGCGTCAAGAGCATAACCATAGACCCCCACAAGATGGGGATGGTGCCCATCCCCGCGGGGGGAATAATCTTCCGCGAGAAGAAGTACCTGGAGGCGATAAGCATCCTGGCGCCGTATCTGGCGGGGGGCAAGATATGGCAGGCCACCATAACCGGGACGAGGCCAGGTGCGAGCGCTTTAGCCGTCTGGGCAATGATAAAGCACCTCGGCTTCGAGGGGTACAAAGACGTCGTTAAACGGGCGATGGAGCTGAGCAGGTGGTTTGCGGCGGAGCTGAAGAAAATACCCAATGTTTACCTCATCCGCGAGCCCGTTTTGAACATAGTCTCCTTCGGGGCAGAGGAGCTGGAGAGGGTCGAGGAGGAGCTCAAGGATCGCGGCTGGGGGATAAGCGCCCACAGGGGCTACATTAGAATCGTCATGATGCCCCACGTGAAGAAGGAGCACCTTGAGGAGTTTTTAAAGGATTTAAGAGAGATTGTGCGAAAGGTTTAAATTAATAACACAATATTAAATATCATGATATTAAAATTCATCGACCGGAAGGACGAGCTGAAAGCCCTCGATGAGTTGTACAATGAGGAGCGAGCACATTTTATTCTCATCTATGGAAGAAGACGCATTGGAAAAACCGAGCTCGTTAAGCAGTTCATAAATGACAAAAAAGCATTCTACTTCCTCGCCAGAAAAGAGCCGATGGAACTTGAGCTTAGACGCCTCATCACAGGCTTCAACAGGAAGTTCAACGTTTTCATTGAAGCTGAAAACCTTGAGGATTTCTTTGAGGAAGTGAAATCCTTCGGAAAGCTCGTCTTTGTGATAGACGAGTTTCCGTACTGGGTCGAGGAAGATAAGTCCATACCTTCAACCTTCCAGTACATCTGGGGTGAGGTTCTTAAAGATTCAAAAATCATGCTGATCCTCCTTGGCTCCTCAATATCAACGATGGAGAGCCTAATGAGCTACAAAAACCCGCTTTACGGAAGGAGAACGGCTCAGATTAAACTCTCAACGCTGGAGTTCTTTCACCTGAAGGAAGCATTTCCCCGCTATTCCTGGGAAGAGCTGGTCAAGGTGTACGGGGCGATAGACGGCATCCCTGCATATCTCCAGTACTTTGACGACACACTAAGCGTCGAGGAAAACATTGAGCGCAACTTCTATAACAAGGTCAACGTCCTCTATGAGGACGCAGAGAGGCTCCTAAAGGACGAACTGAGGGAGCCGATTACATATCTCAATATCCTAAAATCCATAAACGAGGGCAAAACCAAACTGACAGAAATCGCCAACGAGGCTCGAGTAGCGGTCACGAACCTTCCAAAGTACCTGAAGACCCTCGAAACCCTTGATCTGATTTACAAGGAGTTTCCCGTGACGGTAAGAGAACGGAAAAGATTCGGTGTTTACAGGGTCAAGGACTTCTACTACCGCTTCTGGCTCCGTTTTGTTTACCCCTACCGCGACGACATAGAAATAGGAGCAATACATTTCGAGGATTTCGGGGAAGACTTTAACAGGTATCTCGGTGAGGTGTTTGAGCTGGTGGCAAAGGAGTTCCTCATCAAATTAAACTCGGAGAGAAAATTGCCGTTCAGGTTCACCAAGGTCGGAAGATGGTGGGACAAGCAGGAGGAGATAGACCTAGTCGCGGTGAACAGCCTGGGAGGCGATGCTGGTTTCTTTGAAGCAAAGTGGAAGGATCTCTCCAGGCAGGATGCTCTGAAAGTTCTCAGGAAACTCGAGGAAAAAAGCGAAAAAGTAAAACTGAAGGAAAGACGGTACTATGGCATCATTGCGAAGAACATCACAGGAAAAGATGACCTCAGAGAAATGGGCTATCTGGTTTTTGATTTGAATGACTTTGAAAACGTCAAAAACCCTACTCCGTAACCCCCTTTATATCCACGTGCACGAAAGCCCGCTCAACCTCGGGCATTTCTTCTATGCGCCTCTTCACCTCCTCGCTGGCGTCGTGGGCCTCCTTGAGAGAGAGCTCGGGGGGAACCTCGATGTGTAGCTCGACGTGGAGCCTGCTCCCAACGTAGTGCGCCCTCAAATCGTGGACGCCGAGGACGTTTGGGACACCCAGAGCGCGGTTCTTTATCTCCTCGCAGACCTCGAAGGGAGGGGCTTTTCCTGTCAGGTAGCCCACGTTCTCGAGGACTATCTCGAGGGAGACCTTCACCAGGAAGAGGGCCACCACGAGGCCGGCAAGGGCGTCGCCGTACTCGAAGCCGAGCCTCTGCGCCCCGAGGCCAATCAGAACGGCCAGGCTGCTCAGCGCGTCGCTTCTGTGGTGGTATGCATCCGCTATGAGTATCTGGCTGTCCAGCTTTCTGCCCACGTGGATGGAGTAGCGGAACATGGCCTCCTTGAAGAGAAGCGAAAGAAGGGTGACGCCGAGCATGAGGGAGTTGACCTCTATGGCCCCACCCGCAACTATCCTGTAAACCGCATCGCGGCCTATCTCGTACGCCACTATTATAAGCGCTTCTCCAATCAGGAAGGCCACCAGGGGCTCAAAGCGAGAGTGGCCGAAAGGGTGGCTCCTGTCGGGGGGCTTGGAGGAAATCCTTATCCCCGCGTAGCCTATGACACTCGTTACCACGTCGCTCAGAGAGTGAACGCCGTCGGATATCAGGGCGATGCTGGAATACATGAAGCCCACGGCTAGCTTGAGCAGGGAAAGGAGAACGTTGCCGATGATATTGACCCAGATGGGCCTGTACACCTCCTCCATGGTACCACCGTGATGAGCCCGCAGTCCCATAAAGACCCGGGCGGCGGATTTTATTAGGTTTTCCAATTTTATTAAGTTAGTCGAAAAAAGACTGTAAACGGGCGGTCAGTCCGTCACTCCATCATCACGAGCCTCAGGCAAGGCTGAAGTCATCATCCCAGAAAAGGTTAGAGATGGGCCTTAAAAAATTAATCAACGGACGGTATCCAATCGAAAGACAAAAACGTTATTTATGGCAAGCCCCAAATCTTGTGTGGTGACGAAGATGGGAAAGATAATGGTCGAGCTCAACGTTCCTGACGAGATTCTCAGGAGTATTGACATGACGAGGGTAAAACGAATCGTCGAGAGGGAAATAGAAATTGAATACGTGGCCAAGAGACTTCACGGGAGATTTAAAGGAATTGACCTCAGGAAAGTCCTCAGAGAGGTAGAGGACGAATGGACAGTCTAAGCGCTTTTGTTGACACCAACGTGATTTTAGAACACTTAGAGGGCAATCTTGATATTTTAGAGGTACGAGAGAAGTTTGACGTGCTGTATTCGAACAGTATAGTTTTCAGCGAATCGCTGATGGTGTATCTAAGGGCACTAACTGGAGAAAGACCGTACACCCTCAAACACAAACCCAAGCTCATCATGGCTCATCGAACTGAACTTGAGGATTTTGTGAAATTCTTTGAAATTTTCAGGGAACTTGAGATAAACCGAAGCATAGAAATGCTCGCCGTGGAATATATGGCGAAGTACGGCCTGCTACCAAACGATGCCCTTATCTTAGCAACTTGCAAGTTCTACGGAGTCACGTACCTCATTTCCTTCGACAGTGACTTTGCAGAAGCGTGCAGTGGAGAGGGGATAGTTCTATTAAGCTCACTTGAGGAGATTCCAAAAATCACCAAAGATAGGGAGTGAGTGCTCAGCGATCACCTTTCCTTCCTCACCGGTCGGTTCGCCCATCACTCATCATCGCGTCCTGGGATTCTCATGGATGCTTAAAACGGTTTCCAAAGGGGGTTAAGCACGCCCCGCATTCCCACGGAGAATGGAAATCCTTAAATATCAGAAGCGCCGCTTAATTAAATGTCATTAAATATCATTAAAGCCGGAGGTGTTTGAGATGGTCGAGGAGAAGAAGTACACCACAGTTTCCATACCGAAGCCCCTCTACGACAAGATTAAGGCCAGAATAGAGGGAACAGGCTTCACTTCGGTTTCCGACTACGTCACATACGTCCTCCGCGAGGTTCTGGCGAGCCTCGAAGAGGAGGAGAAGGAAGAGGTCTTCACCGAGGAGGAGGAAGAGAAGGTCAAGGAGAGGCTCCGCGCCCTCGGCTACCTCGACTGATTTCGTTTTTAGGTGATAACGATGGTATCCAAGCCCCACGGCGGCAAACTCATCAGGAGGATCGTGGCAGACAGAACACGTGAGAGGATTCTGGGGGAGCAGAGGGAGTACCCGCGGGTCGATATTGATCACGGGAGGGCGATAGACCTCGAGAACATCGCCCACGGCGTCTACTCACCCCTCAAGGGCTTCCTCACGAGCGACGACTTCCAGAGCGTCCTAGATCACATGCGCCTGAGCGACGACACCCCCTGGACGATCCCGATAGTGCTCGACGTAAAGGAGCCGAACTTCGACGAGGGCGATGCGGTTCTCCTCTACCACGACGGCCTCCCCATAGCCAGGATGCACGTGGAGGAGATATACACCTACGACAAAAGGGAGTTCTCCACCAAGGTCTTCAAGACCGACGACCCTGCCCATCCGGGAGTGGCCAAAGTTCTAAGCATGGGCGACTACCTCGTCGGCGGCGAGATTGAACTCCTCAACGAGCTCCCGAACCCCTTCGCCAAGTACACCCTCAGGCCGGTTGAAACAAGGGTTCTCTTCAAGGAGCGCGGGTGGAGAACCATAGTCGCGTTCCAGACGAGAAACGCCCCCCACGTCGGCCACGAGTACGTTCAGAAGGCCGCTTTAACCTTCGTCGACGGCCTCTTCATCAACCCGGTCCTCGGAAGGAAGAAGAAAGGCGATTACAAGGACGAGGTCATAATCAAGGCCTACGAGGCCCTGTTCAAGCACTACTACCCGAAGAACGCCGCGACCCTCGCAACGGTCCGCTACGAAATGCGCTACGCCGGACCGAGGGAGGCCGTCCACCACGCGATAATGAGGAAGAACTTCGGTGCGACGCACTTCATCGTCGGCCGCGACCACGCGGGCGTTGGCGACTACTACGGCCCCTACGAAGCCTGGGACACCTTCGACAACTTCCCGGACCTCGGCATAACCCCGATGTTCATCAGGGAGGCCTTCTACTGCAAAAAGTGCGGCGGCATGGTCAACGCCAAGATATGCCCGCACGGCGAGGAGTTCCACGTCCACATAAGCGGAACCAAGCTCAGGAAGATGATAATGGCCGGGGAGCAGCCGCCGGAGTACATGATGAGGCCGGAGGTTTATGAGGTCATCCGGAGCTTCGAGAATCCCTTCGTGGAGTGACTTTCCATTATTTTTACGGGGTGAGTTAGGTGAACCTAATCGTCCACCACTGGGACACCGACGGGATAACCTCAGCGGCGCTTCTCGTGAGGGCCCTTAAGTTGGAAGAGTTCACCAACATGACGGCGCCTATAGGCGAGTTCAGGTTTGACGAGCGGATATGGGGCGCTATCGAAAAGGCAGAGAGGCTCTACGTCCTCGACTTCAACGTGCCCAACGAAGTCGAAAAGGTCAGGGTTCCGACGCTCTTCATAGACCATCACACCCAGCCGAGGATAAAGAACCCGCTCGTGGAGCAGGTGAACCCGTCGCTGGAAGGGGAGTACTGGCCGGCCAACTCCCTCGTCGTCTCGGAGCACTTCGGAATATGGAACGCCTGGAGCGCCCTCGGCGTCGTTGGGGACATAGGCGAGAAGGCCTTTGGGCTGGAGAGGGTCAGAGAACTCCTGGGGAAAGGGGGAATCTCGCGGGAGGAAGCGCTGAGGCTCGTCGAGCTCATAGACTCCAACTACATCGCGGTGGATCGGGAGGCCGTCGAGGAAGCCGTTGGGGTGCTCCTGAGCCATCCCCTTAAGGAGCTCCTTGAGTACGAGCCGTGGGTGAAGAAGGCCGAGGCAATAAGGGACGCCATTGAGGGGGCGGTTTCAAACGCCGGGGAGAGGAACGGCTTTGCCATCGTTCACTTTGAGAGCCCCTTCAACATAATCTCCAAGGTCGCGAGGAAGCTCGTCTGGGAGCTCGGTTACAGGGGCGCGGTCGTGGTCAACGGGAACTTCCACGGGAAGGCGCAGGTGTACTTTAGAATTTCAGGAAAAGAAGCCGAGAGGATAAACATGACCGAGGTCATCGAGCGCGTTAGGGCTCTCGGAACCAACGCCGGCGGCAAGAGGGAAGTCCTCGGCTGCGTCTGTGAGAGGGATAAAATCGAGGATGTGCTCGCAATAATCGAGGAGTACCTGAGGTGAGGAGAATGGAGTTTGAAAGGAAAGTTAAGGAGGGAATGGAGCGGACGAAGAAGGTACTCGTCATAGGCCT
>JAMOTW010000205.1 GCA_027062125.1 Thermococcus sp. | reverse complement strand
CGAGGAGCTTCTCCTTGTCTATCGAGTGGTGACCCGAGCCGAGTTCATCGGCGACGTTGTCTGCCCCCACCGCTATGAACGGCGGGTATTCTCCCTCGGTGCTCTCTATGCCGTGGGCCCCTTTGTAGCCTATCCCGCCCACGTAGACCTTCTTGGGCTCCACGCCCTCCGTGCGCTTTGAAAGGTCGTCCTGGACGGATTTAATGAAGTTGATGACCTCCTCCGCCCGCTTCTCCCTGCCGAGTATCCTGCCTGCTAGCTCGAGGGACTTGAAGAGCTCCTCGTCCTCGAAGGTCGCCAGCTGGCCGTAGCTGAGGACGACGACCGGGATGTTGGTCTTCTTCTGTATCTCGTCTGCCGTCTTTCCGTCGACGTAGGTCAGGAATATCACGTCGGGCTTCAGCTTAATGAGTGCCTCGAAGTCGGGCAGTTTGCCCGGTCCGCCGGGTCCTATGCTGGGCAGGTTCCTGAGTTCGGGGTGGGCTATAACATAGGGCCTTCCGAAGTTGTATCGCTTCTCAAAGTCTTCAACGCCAACCACCATGTCGCTCGCGTTAAGGTAGACTATGAGCCTCAGTGCACCGGGGCCGGCTGCCACAACCTTCGTCACCTTCGCCGGCACTTCAACCGTTCTCCCAAGGGCGTCGGTAATGGTCACGGTTCCCTTTTCCACCTCGGCGGTTTTCGTGCTCCCTATGCAACCGCTAACTGCTACCACCAGAAGGATCAGGAAGAGGGAAAGCAGTTTCTTCATCTCAATCCCTCCCTCCGAGTTCGACTATCCCTCTGCCGACCACACCGGGATAGCTCTCCCCTGCACAGCGGAGGCAGAGGGGCTTTCCATCCACGTAAACCGCCCTCGTTTCCATGATGAGCTCCCCGCAGCTGGAGCAGCGCACACTATCGAATATGGGCGCCTGCTCTACCGGAGGGACCTTAACGCGCTCGACCTTGAACTTCCCCCTCGGCAGGCGTAGCATCCTATGGGCGGCTTCCTCCCAGAGCTCCCAGAGCCTTGCTCTCTCCTCGGGTGTTCCCTTCCTCTCCCTGATGACCCTGTTGAAGAGTTCCGTCGCCCCGGGCGGGTAGTGCCTGGCCAGCCTCTCCGCGTCGACGTAAACCCTCACCCCCTCCCAGGTCGAGCGCTTCACGAGGGTCAGGGCAGTCTTTCCGAGGTCGAGGTAGATGAGCGAGTTGTTGCCCAGAGTACAGCCCGTCGCCACCTGAACTCCGTCTGTGAAGCAGCTGTTCACCTCGACTATCGCGAGGATGCTCTCATCAACGCTGCCGGAGTAGTTGAGCCTTCCGACGCCGAGCTCCTCCATCGCCAGGAGGGAGGCCCTTATCCCGAGGGCTAGGTAGGGGCAGACGTGACCGTGGAACTCCCTCGCGTATTCGAGTATCCCCTCCGCGTTTCTCTCCTCAACGAGCCTGTTGAGCGTAAGCATTGTATCACCAATTCAAGATAAAGTAGCACGATTTTTAACAGTTTTCTAATCTGGGTGTTATAAACAAAAGGTTGGGGGTCATTCGGCGTACTGGAGAAGAACTTCCTTCAGCTCGAGGGCCTTTCTGTAGGTTGGGGACTCGGGGTTTCCCAGTATGGCCTCGACTTCGGGGTCGTATTCCTCCACGAGCTCATCGTAGGGGATTATCGTCTTGGTCGTGAAGTCGTTGAAGCCGAGTTCGTCCAGAATCCTCTCGACCTTTTCAACGTGGGATTCCTTCTTTACCTTGTTGATTACCAGGTGCACGTTCTCTATTCCGAGTTGCCTCGCGAGCCTCGCGGCATCGACCGCAACCTGGACCGAGTTGTAGGTCGGCTCGGTGAGGACTACTGCCTGTTTGAAGCCCCTTGCCAGCGCCCTGCCGAAGTGCTCAAGGCCGGCCTGGGTGTCCATGAGGATTATCTCGCCTTTTCTCAGGTTTATGTACTTAACGACTGCATCAAGGAGAGCGTTCTCCGGGCAAAGGCAGCCGGCGGCGGCCTGAACCACGCTTCCCATGACGAGGAGCATGACCCCGTCCGGTCCAACGACACCGAAGCGGTCCACAACGTCCCTCACGTCGGGCGTGAGCGAGAAGTACAGTCCCCAGTTGGTTCCGGGCCTTGCCCCTGTCTTCTCTTCTATGTAGTCGAGGTTCTTGTTGAGCGGAACTATCCTGTCTCGAATCTCCTTGGGAATCCCTAGGGCATGGGCCAAGTTCATCTGAGGATCCTCATCAACGGCCAAAACCCTGTAGCCGTCCCTCGCGAGGAGTCTAGCCAGCAGTGCCGTCATCGTGGTCTTCCCAACTCCACCCTTTCCGGTTATCACGACCCGGAAGCCCTCTTCGGGAGCCTGCTTCTTTGTCCTCCTCTGGAGTTCCTCTGCGATCTCGAACAGCTTTTTTCTCCTCTCCTCATCCTTGGGATTCGGGGGTTTTGTCATAATCGAGCACCTCTAATGATTGAAATACGGCGATATAAATGCTTTTAGGTTTGATATACGAACCCCATGATTCCACATACTTGAGCATTTAATGCCATTTTTTGGATATGATGTACATCTTTTTAGAAATGCCCTTTAATGGACAGAAATGTATAACCTTTGGTTTCACACTTTTGGGTAATTAGCCCTTGTGACTGAATAGTCACCTATACTGCGGGCATAGTTTTACATTTTTACAGTGCATTTGTTTTGGATTGAAATATTTTCGAAAGTTCACAGTTAAAACAGAAAGGACTTTATATCAGTTTCGTTACATGCGTAATGGTGATTTCCATGCCTACCGATTCAAAGCCAACCATCTTCATCAATCCAGCGAAGTGCATTGGCTGCCGGCACTGTGAGATAGCGTGTGCAGTGGAGCACTCACAGAGCAAGGACCTCTTCTCAGCAATCTTTGAGGACCCCCTGCCCCTGCCCAGGATACACATTCTCCCGATGGGAGCATACAACGTGCCCATGAACTGCCGCCACTGCGATGGCGCACCGTGTGTCGAGGTATGTCCCACCGGCGCGCTCTATCACGACGAAGACGGAGCCGTGATGCTGGCGGAGGACAAGTGTATCGGGTGCAAGATGTGTGCCATCGTCTGTCCCTTCGGTATCCCTGAGTTCGAAGCCCTCAACGGCGTGATGTTCAAGTGCGATATGTGTCCCGACAGAAGGGCCGAGGGGAGGCCCCCAGCGTGTGTCGAGGCGTGCAAAACCAGGGCACTTCAGTTCGGCACCATAGACGAGATAGTCTCCAACGTCAGGAAGGAAACG